>JAIRZX010000430.1 GCA_031267005.1 Deltaproteobacteria bacterium | reverse complement strand
CGCCTGCCGATTCGGGTCAGCCGCGCCGGTTCGGGGCCGCCTGCCGGCTTGGGGCGTCCGGCGGCCCGCGCAGGTCACCCGGACGCCGGCTACTTGTAAAGCGGGTCGTACCAGAAGGGCTTGGGCGGGAGCGCGGGGAGCTCCGGGGCGGGCGCCGACTCGACGTCCCGTCCGTCCGGGAGGCCCCGGTAGGCCACGGCTTTCCAGGGGCCGTCGGCTATGCGGGCGACGGGCGAGACGAAGAACTCGTAATGGTTGTAGGCCATGCCCACCGTCACCCTCTTCTCGCCGTCGTTCCCTACCAGCACCAGCATCAGGCTGGGTGCGCCCAGGCCCTCGTGGACGACCCCCGCGTTTCCGTCGGTGACGGTCTGGACGTCCGCCGCTAAGGCGGAGAGGCTCTCCTCGCCGCCCGAGCCGCCTGGCCTCCTGGCCAGGCCCTGGAGGTGGAACGTGCGCACGAACTCGTAGTCGCCTTCGCTTATTGACGCGCCGGAGAGCTCGCGGGCGGCTATGCCTGCCAGGCGCTCCACGTCCGCCCTGAAGCTGGCCAGCCTCCCGCCGTCCTCCGCCTCGTCTGGGAAAAGGCCGTTGCGCTTGAAGGAGTCCCGCATGACGTCCAGGGCCGCCAGCATGCCCGCCCAGAAGTCCATGTTGGGCTCGACGAAGCCCTTGGGCAGGCGTTTGGCCTTCCGCTCGTCGCCGCCGTCGCCGCCCTCGGAGCCGTAGTTGGGCTTCTCGTAGAGGAGCGTGTCGTGCTTGAGTTCCGTCCAGCTCCCCATCAAGGTCTCGAGCTGCTTCGCGGCGAAGGGGGCGCTCCGCATGTAAAGCGGGTAGCCTTCGCCGTAACTCCGGGAAAAGGATCTGAGCGCGTTGAACCAGGCGCCGCCTATGGAACTCCCCCAGTCGGAAAGGGGGACCTTCCCCATCCCGGCGTATAGCTCGCCCGCCTTCGCGAACATGGCCGACAGCGGGGCGGCGAGGTCCCCGTCTTGGGCGCTGGCTATCTGGCGCCCGGAAAGCTCGCCAGCGTAGGCGGATCCGAGCGCCCAGGCCAGGTACAGCCCGGAGAAGCGGACCGGGAGGGCCGTTTCCCCGCCGCGGGACTGCGCCGCCTCCGCTGTGAGCTCGGAGGCGAGGAGCCACGGAACGGTGAATCGCTGGGGGAGGACGGTTATTACCCCCTTGCCCTTGTAGCCACCCTTGCGGAACTCGAAAAATCCGGCTGGCTGAGCTACCACCAGCCCCATGCGCGGGCCCAGCCCGGCGAGGAAGGCCTCGTCGGCGGGGGCCCCGGCCCCCGGGTAGGACCCGCCGGAGGCGGCGAGTTCCAAAGCCTCGCGCAGGGAGGGGTCGTCGTAGAAGCCCACGAAAGCGACAGAAACCTGGTACAGGGCCCACCAGGCCCGGGCGGGGCTGGGCGGGAGCGACGGGTCCCCCTTCCTGTAGTTCGCCTTGGCCTTCTCGAAGCCCGCGCCCCCGGGGCCGGCCATGGCCGCCGTCCAGGCTACCAGCGAAGGGAGCGCCGCCGGGTCGTCGCGCTTCCAGCCCAGCTGCCCCAGCCAGACGAGGGCCCGGAAGTAGGCCCTGCTCTTGGAATTCAAGGCGTAATGCGATCTGGGCAGGAACTGGGTCCAGTCCGTCCGCTCGGAGTTGTAGGCGGGCGCGAGCCCCAAGGCCTTGGCGGGATCCTCCCCCCCCGCCGGGGCTTCAGCGGCATAGACCGCGGCCAGCGCGGCGCGGGCCGCGGCCCGGAGGGCTTCCGGCAAATCGCCTTCGCGGGCGGAGAAGGCCGCGAGCGCGTCCCCGACCGACTCGGTGCCTTCCGGCGGGGTTTCCCAGGAGCCCGGCTCGCTGGCGGCCTCGGGCGGGCGGGTCTCTATTATCGCGAGCGGCACGGCCATCTGCGCGAGGGCCAGGTCCCAGGCGGCCCGGGCCCCTTCCGGGGCCTGGGCCCTCAAGGCGAGCGCGTTGTCGTAGAAGCCCGCCAGCATCGCCTGCACGTGGAAGCTCAAGGTGGACGTCTCCGCCTCTTTGAGCCTCTCCGAGAAGTACTTGTGGAAGGCGTGCAGGACCACGTCCGGCCCCACGAAGCGGGCGTGCTGCGGGTCGCGTTCGGCAGGATCGTAGGGGCCGCCCAGCCCGTCGAAATAGGACAGCATGTCGTCGAACCGCTCGCTCATGTAGTCTCCGGGAAGTTCCTTGCCTTCTTTCTGGGGGACTACGAGGAAGCGGTCGCGGTTGAGCCTCGCCACCTGCTCCGCCGAGAAAGGCCCGTATTCTTTGGAGACGGCCTTCCAGTTCCAGGCGCTCTTGGCGTCGAAGGCCGACTCGCTGAAGGCCGGGGCCGGTGCGGCGGGCACGGAGGGGGACTGCGCCCGGGCACCCGCCGACGACGAGAGAAGAGCGGCGGCCAAGGCCGCCAAGGCGGCGGCGCCGAAGGACGCTGAGGGCCGCCGCCGGGACGACGGGGGTTTCGCGGGTTTGGTGACAGCTGTCATTTGCAACTTTTCGCCTTTCTGTTGCAACTTAAGCGCTGGCGACCGAAAAATCAAGTGCGGGATGCCGGTAATCCCGGCGGGGCGGATTCGCGCCGCCCCCAGCCCGTGGCCCGCTCGGCGGCGTTGCCGGGCCCCGTCCGGCGGGGAGCCGCGTTCCGGGCTCCCCGAACGGCGGCGGCCACGCGGGTACCAGTTCACGAGGAGGCGCGCCGCCTCCCCCCTCCCCTGCTCCGCTTCCCCCCGGCCCGCCGGTCACCCGCCTTCGGCTCTCGGGCCGCCTCCGCCCCGGCCTCCCGGCAACCCCCATTCGGTTCCCGGACCGCCTCCCCCGGCCTTCCGGCGGCTCCCTCGCGCCTCGCTTTACGCATCGCCCGGCCTTCCGCCCCATGCTCCCGGACTGTCTGCTCCTGACACCAAGCCTCTCCGCCGGTGAACGGATACGCTTTTAGGAAACAAATCTAAAATTAGAACGTATCTGGCTCGCCGGGAACTGCCGGGGCGGCCGGCCGTGACGGGCCGTAAGCTGCAGACCGGGGCTTTCGGCGGCAGGCCCGGAGCGTCTTGCCGCCCTCGGAGGGGGGGGTTGAGGAGTGTTTGACATAGTTGCGTTGCCATGGCAACATAGACTTTGTTGAGGAGGGCCATATCCATGGAGGACCGTAATTCCGAAAATCCTGCGGGCCTGCCCGACGCCCCGACCGCCGACCCGGCGCGGATCGAAACGTCCGCGCCGGGGGCCCTGGCCGCCAGTGCCGGGCTGTCTCCCGGGGAAACTTCGGCATTGGAGTCAGTGCT
>JAIRZX010000418.1 GCA_031267005.1 Deltaproteobacteria bacterium | reverse complement strand
AGGAGCCTTGCGGCCCCGGCCGGGACGCCCTTGCCGGCCCCCGTCCCCCGTCCACCCGGCGGGGCGTCGGCCCCTGGCACGAAGGAGAGCGCGGGCGCCGCAAAATGGCGGAGGTTCCGGAGGTTCCGGAGGTTCCGGAGGTTCCGGAGGTTCCGGAGGTTCCGGAGGTTCCGGAGGTTCCGGAGGTTCCGCGCCTGGAGTCCAGCAGTCCGTCCGCAGTCCTTAGCCCGGCCGGGCGCCGGCGTCCGCGGGCGAAGGTTTCGGTTGCGGGCCCGCCTTTGTCATGGAACGTTTTCCAGCGCGGAAGGGCCAGGCGCATACGGTGTGCAAGGTCCAGGTTTCATCGGCCGGGGCGTTGGAAGGCCGACAGGACGCGAAGGGGGCAACTGGCCTGTCCAGGGCGGGACAGGCCAGTTTTCGAGGTAGCTGTCCGGCAGCCCGGAAGAGGGTCGGGCCGTCAGCGGGCGGTTCTTTCGGGAGTTTCCGTCCTCAAGGGCAAGCCGCAGGCTTGCGCGGGGCAACCTGGCCGCCGGGGGCATGATCCGCCGAAATAGGCCGGGCGGCGAGGGCTCGGGAAAAGCTCGAACGGGCGGCCAGCCCTGCCATCCGCAGGAACGGATACCGTGATACCGTCGCGGTATTGACAAAAACTGTTAATGTTTAGTATCTTTAACTGATCATAACCTCTAAGCTGTTTCCGATCAGCTGAAAGATCAATCTTTAGAATCTATTTTGGCTCTTTAAGGCATATTTATATATCTTTGTGCTGAACTCCCTTCCCCCAGCCGGCCGCAAGGGGCCGCCGCGCCGAAAGGACCGCACCCCCAAAATGCAAGCGCCCCCGCTGCCCAGACCTAGCTCACTGGACTACAACCACGCCGACATCGACCTGGAGGCCCTGAAGCACAACTTCAGGACGATCCAGGACTTCGCGTACGGACGGAAGCTCATGGCCGTGGTGAAGGGGGACGCCTACGGCCACGGACTCAAGGAGTGCGCCAGGTACCTTATCGATGCCGGGGCGGTGCTTCTGGGCGTCATGGACGCCAAGGAGGGAGCGGAGCTGAGGGAGGCCGGCTTCGTAAAGCCTGAGATCTGCGTGCTCGCCGGGCTCACCACCGAACTCCAGGTAAGGGCCGCCGTCAAAAACGACCTCACCGTCTTCGTCTACGGCCCGGAACAGCTCCTGACCCTGGCCACGGCCGCCTCCAAGGACACCCGCAGGATCAAGGCCTTCCTCAAGATCGACACGGGCATGAGCCGCCTCGGCGTCGCGTGGAACCAGGCCGCGGATTTCCTTATGCTCGCCTTAACCAACCCTCACCTGGAAGTGAGGGGGCTTGCCACGCACCTGGCCACAATCGGGGACGCCGCGGCGGTGTCCCAACTCACCCGGTTCTGGGGTGTCTGCGAACGGGCAGAGGAGATCTTCCGGAGGCCGCTTGCGAACTCCGCCCTCTCGGGCGGGGCCATGCTCGCCCACCCCGACTACCCCGACGGAATCTCGCGGGTGGGGCTGGCCCTGTACGGGGTCGGGCCCGCCTTGAGTTCGGGCCCCCCGCCGCCCCGGCTCGCCAGGATCTGGTCGCCGGACACCCCGCCGCCGCCGCCGCCTCTGGAGGAGCAGGCCAGGGAACTCCCGGAAGCATCCCGGAAATGCGTTTCCAAGCTCAAGCCTGTCATGCGGGTGACCAGCCGGGTCCTCCAGGTCAAGACCGTGCGCCGCGGCGAAGCCGTAAGCTACGGGGGCACCTACCGGGCCGAACGCGAACTCCGCGTGGCCGTCCTGCCAGCTGGCTACGTGCACGGCCTCCAGGTCTGCCGCTCCGGCAAGTGCGCGGCCATCATACGCGGCAAGGTCGCCCCCCAGCTGGGTATCGTCTGCATGAACCTCTCCGTCTACGACGCTACTGGCATACCCTCCGTGCAGCCCGGCGACGAAGCGGTGCTCCTGGGCACCCAGGACGGCGCCTTCCTGGGCCCCCGCGGGGCCCCGGGCGAGGATATCAGCCCCTACGAGACCCTTTGCCTCTTCGGGAGGCTCAACCGGAGGCGCTATTCCTGGGGCTGAACCGGGAAAGGGCGGGCGGGCGCCCGCGCCAGCCTGAGGCCTACTCCGCCGGGCCCTCCGCCGGTTCCTTGCCGGGCCGCCAGTTTCCCGAAGTTCCGTTTCCGGGCTTGTCAGTTTCCAGAAGGTCCGTTTCCGCGCCGGGCGTTTCGCAATGGCGCGTTCCACGCAACCAGGCTATTTCTTCCCGTCCCCGTTTCAACTTGCTTCCGTTCTGCCGACTCCTCTTTTTTCACGCCCTTCTTTCCCGCTAGCTTCTTTCCGGCGGGCTTCTTTCCGGCTGGCGCTCCCTTTCGGCCCCGTTACCGCTCCGCCTTTTCCGCTTCGGGGCCTTGGATGCCGATCCTGAGCGTCCGGAAGCTTTTCGCTCGGCCTTCGGAACCGTCCGCCCCCCGCATGCCGATCCTAATTCCCGCCGCCGTTAAGCGGGCCCGCTTCAGGCCTTCCTCCACGGGCCGTTCGCTTTCGTCCGTTCTCCCGCTCCCCACGCCGGACGGCTCGCCCCGCGCAACCGTAACTTGAGTTCCCAGCCCCCCGCGCCTTTCCGCTGGCCCTTTCCGCTGGCCGGGGACCTAAGCTTCCCGCCTCCCTCCCCGGCCCGCTCCCAGTAGTCCGTTGGACCCGGGGAAACTTTTGGCGTATCATTCGGCGGCGGGCCGGGGGGCCCGTCCGGGTTTCCGGCAACCAACCCTTTTTTTTTTCCCCGGTGAAAATTTTGAAGGAAACCATCCAGAAAGCGGTCGCGGAGGCTGCGGGATCGGCCGCGTCGGAGCTGGGGCTCGAAACGGCCCCGGATCTGGCTAAATTCGTGGTGGAGCGGCCGGCGAACCCCGAGTTCGGCCATTTCTCCACCAACGCCGCGATGGTGTACGCGAAACTCTTCGCCCCGAAGATGGAGTTCAAGGGTAGCCCCGCCCTGGCGCTCGCGAGCGTCCTGAAGTCGAAACTGGAGGGGTCGGATCTTTTCGAGTCCGTCGAGATAAAGGGCCCCGGCTTCATAAACTTCCGCGTTGGCGCCAAGGAGTGGACCAGGGCGCTCGCCAGGATCCTCTCCGAAGGGGACGGTTACGGGAGGGGTGTGCCCACCGGCCGAAGGGTGCTGGTGGAGTTCGTGTCGTCGAACCCCACCGGGCCGCTCCACGTGGGCCACGGGCGCGGGGCAGCGTGGGGGGACGCCGCCGCGAGGATACTCTCTTTCCTGGGCGACGAGGTGAGCCGCGAGTATTACGTCAACGACGCGGGAAACCAGATCCGCAACCTGGGGAAATCGGTCCTGTTCCGTTTGGAACGCCCGGACGGCGAGGCCCCGGACGGGCTGTACAAGGGCGCCTACGTCCTGGACATAGCCAGCGAGCTCAAAGCCCGCCATCCCGCCGCGTGGTTCGCGAGGCCCGAGGCGGAACTCCTCCCGGAGCTCTCTCGCGAGGCGGCGGAGCTGATGCTCTCCGGCATGAAGGCGGATCTGGACCGCTTCGGTGTGCGCTTCGACGCCTGGTTCTCCGAAAGGTCGCTCTTTTCCTCCGGGGCGGTGGAAAGGACCGTCGCGGCGCTGACCGCCGCGGGCTGGACCTACGAGTCCGACGGGGCGCTCTTCTTCCGCTCGACGGAGTTCGGGGACGACAAGGACAGGGTGCTCGTGAAGTCAGGCGGGGATCTCACCTACTTCGCCTCGGACGCGGCCTACCACGCTGACAAGTTCGCCAGGGGCTTCGATTTGGCGGTGGACGTGCTCGGGGCCGACCACGGGGGCTACCTCGCCCGGATGTCGGCGGTGGTCCAGGCCATGGGCTTCGACAAATCGCGGCTCAAAATCGTCCTTTACCAGCTGGTGCGCCTCACCCGGGCGGGCGAGGCCTACAGGATGAGCACCAGGGCCGGGGAGTTCGTGCCCCTGAAGGCAGTGCTGGACGAGGTCTCGCCGGACGCGGCCCGCTTCATGTACCTCACCCAGAGCCACGACTCTGCGCTGGAATTCGACGTGGACCTCGCCAAGGCCCGCACCTCCGACAACCCCGTATTTTACGTGCAGTACCTCTGCGCTAGGATCTGCCAGGTTCTCAAAAAGGCCGCCCCGCTCCTGGAGGCGGCCGGCCCCCCCGACCTCGGGCTTTTGAAGGAGCCCAGGGAGCGGGAGCTGGCGATCCAGCTCGCCGGCTTCCCGGACGCCGTGCGCTCGGCTGCCCGCAACCTCGCGCCCCACCTCATGGCCTCCTGGCTTACCGAAACTGCCGGACTCTTCCACCAGTACTACGGCGCCACCCGGATGGTCACGGAGGACGACCCCGCCTTGACCGCCGCCCGTTGCGCCCTGGCCTCCGCCTGCCGCCTGGTGGTGGCGAGCGGGCTCGGGCTTTTGGGAGTGAGCGCCCCCGAACGCATGGATTTGAACCCCGCCCCCCAGCCCCCCCGGGGCACGCCGGGGGACGAAGGAGAGTAACGTCGTGATAAGACCCCTCGACCCCAACGAGCTTGCCTCAGGCGTCCAAGCGTCCCGCGCACCCTCCCCCCCCCCGTATTTCGGGACTGCCGACGGGGGCCCGGCGACCCCGCGCGGCCCCGCCCAGCGGCGGGGGGCGCCGGGCAACGGCGGAAACGGGGGAA
This sequence comes from Deltaproteobacteria bacterium, assembly GCA_031267005.1. GTDB lineage: Bacteria > Desulfobacterota > Desulfarculia > Adiutricales > Adiutricaceae > JAIRZX01. The sequence continues at coordinate 1,026 of JAIRZX010000418.1, read as the reverse complement.
ACGGGGGAAACCTCGGGAACGGCGGGAACGGGGGAAACGGCGGCTCTGCAAACGTCCGGCTGCCCCGTCTGCCCGGGCCCCCCGGCGGCCTTGGCGGAGGCGTGGCCTACTCTGACGGCTTCGCGGGGCCTGGATCGCCGTCCCGCCGGGAGGCCGCGCGGGACGCCGCCGGGACCGCCTGGGCCGAGGACTCCCCCTACACCCGCCCGGACGCCCAGGGCCGCCTGGTCGGAGAATACAGCCTCGCCGAACTCCGGGCGCGCGCTGCCGCGGCCCACGTCTCATTCCAGGACGCGGGAGCCAAGGGCCTGGACGGCGGCCCCGGAACCCCTGCGGGCTCCGAGGCGTCCGCCTCTTCCCGCGTCCAGCCCGCCGCCGCACCCGGCTCAGACGTTAACTTCTTCGACCACATCAGGCTCAAAAACATGAACGGCGGCGCGGACTCGCCGTTCTCCTTCCACCCGCCTTCCCGGAGGCCCACCTCCCGGGACGGCATAGGCGCCCTGGACGGCCCCCCGGCGCCCAGGGGGCGGGCCGTCAGGGAGGACCCGGCCGCGCGCAGGCCGCGCCCCTCCCCGGCCCATAAAGCCCGCGAGCGGGTTGCGGCGCGGCCCGGCGCGGCCCCTGGTCTGGACCAGGAGCCCGCCTTCAAGGGTCCGCTCGCGCTGGCCCTGGACGCGGGGGAGCTTCCCCCGGCCGACAGGGCTTCCGAGAAGGCCGCCCGGAAGGCGGCCGAGAAGGCCGTCGCGAAGGCAGATAAGTCCGAGCGCAAGGCGGCCCGCTCCGAACGCGGCGAGTCCAGGCTGGTCCTCGGCGTCAAGTGGCTCGCGAAGCTCATGGTCTCGGCGGTTTTCCTCGGCTGGATCTTCGTCCTGGGCGTCATGGTCGGCAGGGGCACTCTTTTGAACTCCTCCTCCAAGTCCGGGGCCGACGAGGCCTCCCTCCAGGCGGACGCCTCCGTGCCTGCCGGGGAGGCTGGCGCGGACGCGGCCGACGGCGGCCCGACCGCCTCCCCCGGCGCGGCGG
>JAIRZX010000414.1 GCA_031267005.1 Deltaproteobacteria bacterium | reverse complement strand
GCCGAGGCCGAGGCGGCCCAGGCCGCCGAGAGCGAAGCCGCCACCGCCGCGGCCGCCGCCAAAGCGGCACCGGCCAAGGCCTCCTCCAAGGACAAGGGCGACAAGAAGAAGTAACCTTCCCCGGGTGGGGTTCGCCCCCGCATCCTCCGATGCCCCGACGGCGCTTCGGACGTCCGTCGCTCTGTCGGCCCCAAGCCTTACCGCTCCGGGCCGCGCTTCCCAAGCCTTACCGCTCCGGGCCGCGCGGCTCCAACCCTTTCCGTTTCCGGGCCCCAGGCCCGGAGCTGGGGAGGGCGTCGCGCTTGAACCCTCCGGTCTTTCCGGCGGCGGGCTTTCGGGCCGGGCTTCGGCCAGCCTTCCGGGCCGAGGCGGGGGACTTTCCGCCGGGTTTGGCTTAACGCCTTTGGCGCTGACAGCCGCCGCCCGCCCGTTTCGGGGGTCCCGCGGCGGGTCTCCGTTCGGAGCCCAGGCGGATCTTTCCTCCCGCCTTCGCCTCCGTTTTCAGCTTCCGCTCTTTGCCTTTGCGATTTGCCAGGGCCACCGCGCCGCCGTTCCGGATTCCCCGACGGGCTGTCCCGGGAGCGGCGCAAGCTTCGAACAAGCCGGGCCGCCCGTTGCGGATTTCCGGAAAAGGACGCCCGGCGCGTTTAGCCAGGGCGCCTTTTTCCGGGAAGCCTCAGGGACGGGCGCCCACAGGAGGTGCTGTTATGTCTGATTTCCTCGAGCTGGCGGCCCGCAGGCAGAGCTGCCGCGACTTCGCCGACAAGCCGGTCGAGCACGACAAGCTGGTCAAGTGCGCCGAGGCCGCCCGCCTCTCCCCGTCCGGGTGCAACTCCCAGCCCTGGAGCCTCATCGTGGTCGAGAGCCCCGACAAGGTGAAGGAGGTCGCCGCCACCACCCAGCTCATGGGCCTGAACAAGCACAACGACGACGCCCGCGCCTTCTTCGTGGTTCTCGAGGAGCACGCGAAGCTGATGCCGAAGATGGCCCAGCTGGTCGACTCCCAGATCTTCGCGAAGGGGGACTTGGGCGGCTTCGTGTTGAGCCTGTGCCTCGAGGCCGAGAGCCAGGGCCTCGGCACCTGCATCCTCGGGCTTTTCGACCGTCCCAAGCTCCGGGAGCTGTTGGGCATCCCCGACTACAAGCCCATCTTCCTCCTCGTGTCGGTGGGCTACCCCGCCTCGGACAGGGTCCGCGACAAGATACGCAGGCCAGCGGACGATTTCGTGAGGTACGTTTAAGGACCTCCGCTGAAGAGGCCCGCTCGTGGGTTTCAAATCCCCCCCTCAGGGCGGCCGCGGTTTCAGGAGCCGCGCCCTGAGGGGGGGATTTTTGTTTTTTTGAGCCTTTTTCCACGCGCCGCTCAAACGATCGGGCGCCGTTTGCCTTCGTTTAGGGACGTCCGGCTTTCCGTTTGCGGGGGTTTGGCGTTTCTTCCCCCCAGCCGCGAGCCACTTTCCGGGCGGCGCGGGACGGGGTTGGGCAGGGTTCTGTGCCGACGGGGCCGGGGCGGGCCGGCAGGTTTGTTTGGAGTATGGCTGGCCATGGTTGGGCCCGGCGGGCCGGGATCGGGGCCGGGCGGGGCCGGGCGGGCGGATACGGGCCGGCAGGGGGCGATGTCGAACGGGGGCACGGGCGGAGACGGGCAGAAAGAGAGCGGGGTTGAACGGGGCGGGCTTGGAGCCGGGCAAGGCGGGAACGAGCTGGGACAGGGCGCGTTAAGTGCGGGCCAAGGAATTCAGGCCGCTGCCGCTCAGGCGGGCGAGGCGTTCTCAGGCCTCGGTTTCCCCGCCGTCTCCCAAATTGATCCAGAACAGGACGGACGGTTCAAGGCAAAGGCCAATAGCAAAGGCCAATAGCAAAGGCCAATCGCCAATCGCCAAAGGCCAATCGCAAAGGCCAATCGCAAAGGCCAATCGCCAAAGCCAATTCCCAGCCTAATTCCAGGAATCCTTGGCGGGGTCCTGCAAGCGTCCAGCAGGCTTCCCCCTCCAGCAACGCGACTGTAAAAGCCGGATCAGGCAGGGTTTCCCGGACTCAAGCGGTCGGGAGCCGTCCGTTCTAGGGCGTCTGCCTTTGAAGTGCGTCTGCCTCTTAAGCGGGTCTGCCTCTTAAGCTTGCCTGTTTCTAAGGAGGAACGTTTTCGTGAGCCAGCTCAAGACAGTGACGGAGACGGCAGAGGCGGTTTGCGGGCTGGGTGCCGCCAGGTGCCGCGCTTCTTTGGGGAAGCTCCTGTTGGCGTCCGTTCTGGCGGGGATTTACATCGCCTTCGGGGGGGCTCTGGCGATTAGGGCCGGGGCCGGCGTCCCCGCCGAGTGGGGCTCGGCGGGGAGGCTCCTGTTCGCGGGCGTCTTCCCCTTGGGGCTTCTCCTGGTCGTCTTCGGTGGCGCGGCGCTGTTTACGGGCGACGTCATGTACGTGTCCGGCGCCGTCATGAGGGGGAAGGCGAGGGTCCTGGACGGATTAAAGGCGCTGGGCGTTTCCTGGGCAGGGAATCTCGCGGGGGCGCTTCTGCTCGCGTGCATGATCCATTGGTCCGGCGTCTACCTGGACGGCGGGCCCTCCGGGACCGTCTCACGGTACGTGGTGGCTTTGGGAGGCGCCAAATGCTCCCAGGGCTTCTGGCCGCTGTTCGTAAAGGGGATAATGTGCAACCAGCTGGTATGCCTGGCGGTTTTCATGAGCCTGTCCGCCCCGGGGGCGGCAGCCAAGGCCCTGCTCCTCTGGCCGCCCATATTCGGGTTCGTGGCCTTGGGGATGGAGCACAGCGTCGCCAACATGTTCTTCATCCCGGCTGGCATCCTGACGGCGTCGGCGGGGGCCGCGCAGGAGGGGGCCGGGGCCGCCTGGGCCCTGTACGGCTGGGGGGATTTCCTCGCGGGGAACCTCTTGCCGGTCACCCTCGGGAACGTCGCGGGCGGGGCACTGTTCGTGGCCGCTCCCTACTGCCTGGGCTTCAGTGACGGGGAAAAGGCAACGGGGGCCGCAGGGCGCGGGCGGACGGACTGCGGCAGGGACGTTCGGGAACGCGGGCGCGGTACCGACGCGGAAACGGGCGCGAAGATCCGCATGGGCGATTAGGGGAGAGCATGGGCGCGGGGGGACAGCGGCCGGCCGGCGGACGAAAGGGAGCGCGGGGGGGCAGCGGCCGGCCGGCGGACGAAAGGGAGCTGGGGGGGGGCAGCGGCCGGCCGGCGGACGAAAGGGAGCTGGACGCGGGGGGCAGAGAACGGCCCCGGGCGGGCAATGCGCAGGCTCCGGTCGGCAGGGTGCGGGGAGGCGAGGTTCAGGGGTCGGCCTGAAGGCCGCTTGCCTGATATTTTTTTTTGACCAGAGCCTATGGCCGGCAGGCCGGCCGAGGCAGGCGAGGGAGGCGATTTATGGCGTTGAATTGGCAGGACTTCACGCTCAAGGGGGCCAGGGACTACCAGATAGCCGAGGCGGCTGAGAGCCAGCTCGTTCGGGCCCGCGATTTGGGGGTCAGGATAGGCCTTCTGGAGGACGAGATCCTTCCCCACGGCCACTACGTGGCCAAGATAGACTACATGAAGGTCTTAGAGAGGCTTAAGGACCGGCCCGACGGCAAGTACATAGACGTGACGGCCATAACCCCGACCCCCCTGGGGGAGGGCAAGAGCACCACGACCATGGGCCTCGTGCAAGGCATGGGATTAAGGGGCTTGAACGTCACCGCCGCCATCCGCCAGCCCTCCGGCGGCCCCACCATGAACATCAAGGGCTCCGCCGCCGGGGGAGGCATGAGCCAGTGCGTGCCGCTCACCCCCTTTTCGCTGGGGCTCACCGGCGACATCAACGCTGTCATGAACTCCCACAACCTCTGCATGACTGCCTTGAACGCCAGGATGCAGCACGAGTTCAACCACGACGACGCGTTCCTGGCCAAGAAGGGCTTGAGGCGGCTGGACGTGGACCCCTCCCGGGTGACCATGGGCTTCGTCATGGACTTCACCTGCCAGTGCCTCCGGCGCATCATAGTGGGGCTGGGCGGCAAGGCCGACGGCTACCTGATGGAGTCGCGCTTCGACATCGCGGTGAGTTCCGAAGTGATGGCGGTCCTGGCCCTGGCCTCCGATTTGAAGGATCTGAGGGCCAGGCTCGGCCGCATAATAGTCGCCTACGACTGGACCGGGAAGCCCGTCACCGCCGAGGACCTGGACGTCGCGGGCGCCATGTGCGCCTGGATGGTAGGGGCCATGAACCCCAACCTCATGCAGACCCTGGAAGGCCAGCCCTGCTTCGTGCATGCCGGCCCCTTCGCGAACATAGCCATCGGCCAGAGTTCCATAGTGGCCGACCGGCTGGCCCTGAAGCTCTCCGACTACCACGTGACCGAGTCGGGGTTCGCCGCGGACATCGGCTTCGAGAAGTTCTGGAACTTGAAGTGCCGCTATTCGGGCCTGAGGCCCAACGCCGCCGTGGTGGTGGCGACCGTGAGGGCGCTCAAATGCCACGGGGGGGCCCCGGTCCCGGCCCCGGGGAGCCCCCTTCCCAGGGAGTACGGCGTTCCCTCGCCGGGGCTGGTCGAAAAGGGCCTCCCGAACCTCCTCCACCACGTGCGCACGGTCCGCAAGAGCGGCATAAGCCCCGTCGTCTGCATAAACGGCTTCGTCTCGGACACGGCCGAGGAGATAGGGATTGTCCGCCGCGCCTGCGAGGCCGAGGGGGCCAGGGTGGCCGTATCAGAGCATTGGTTGAAGGGCGGGGAGGGGGCGCTGGAGCTGGCTGACGCCGTGGAGGAGGCCTGCGGCGATCGGAGCGACTTCAGGTTCCTCTACGAGCTCTCCATGCCGCTCAAGGAGCGCGTCGAGCTGGTGGCCAGCGAGGTCTACGGGGCCGCAGGCGTGGACTGGGCGCCGGAGGCCGCCCAGAAGCTGGCCATGTACCAGGAGGACCCCGTCACCGCCGGCTACGGCCTGTGCATGGTGAAGACCCACCTGTCGCTCTCCGGCGACCCGAACCTGAAGGGGGTGCCCGAGGGCTTCAGGCTGTTCGTGAGGGACGTGCTCCTGTACGGCGGCGCTGGATTCGTGGTCCCGGTGGTGGGAGGCATCTCGCTCATGCCCGGCATGAGCTCGGATCCGGCCTTCCGCCAGGTGGACGTGGACACTGAAACGGGGAGGGTCAGGGGGCTGTTCTGAGCGATCCGGCTGGCCCTGGCGGTTCGGCCGCGGTTTCGGGGCCTCCGGCTTCCCGGCGGGGAGGGGGCCCTCTCTCCTTGCTCCTTGCCCTTTAGTCCCTTGGCGAGCCGCGTGGCGGCCGGGTTGCCCGTTGGAGGGCGGCGGGGAGGGCTTG
>JAIRZX010000324.1 GCA_031267005.1 Deltaproteobacteria bacterium | reverse complement strand
CTGTGCATAGGCCTCATGTTCCTGACGCTCACCTGCTTCGCGGCCGTGACCGCCGCGGTCGAGGTGTCGAACCTCAAGGCCGTGCGCGAGCGCGTGACCGGGATTTCGGGGGCGAGCCTCCCCGAGCTGGTGGACACCCAGAAGGTGCTTTTGGGCGTCGAGAACCTCCGGCGCTTCGCGGAGGTGGCCTACGTCTCCCGGACGCCCAAGAGCCGGAGGGAGGCGAGGCTGTCGGCCCGGGAAATCGTGGCCGAGACGGTTTTCCTGAGTTCCGAGGGCCTCCACGAGGACGCCTTGAGGGTCTCCCGCATCATAGACTCCATAGTGCGCAACAGGACGGGCATCGAAAAGGAGCAGGAGGACATAAGGACCTCCTCGGTCATATACCTCCAGGCCCTGGAGAACATGGCCCCGTACCTGAGGACCCCCCAGGAGCGCCAGGCGGTCTTCGGGCTGTTTTTGGACTTCTTCATCTCTCCCAGGGAGGACTTCTCGGCCAGGCCCCCGGAGGAGGTGGCCCAGGCCTTCCAGAGGCACATAAGGGAGGTCCAGATCACGGCGGACCGCATCAGCCCCTCGCTGTCCCCCTCCGGCCAGGGGGTGCTCGCGGCGGCGGTGGGGAACGTCGACCATTCCCTCCACGGCATAGCCGAGTCCTTCAGGGCCATGGAGGCGGCCAACGCCGAGCTGAAGGAGCGCTGGGAGGAGATAGACACCCTCCTGCAGAGCATGCGCGACCGGACCAGGATCGGGGGGGAGACCGCCGTGGAGAGCGCCCTGGGGGCCATAGGAGACGTCTCCTCGAGGGCGCTCGCGGACGCCTACGCGCTGTCCGGGGCGCTGGCGCTTTTGATCGCCTTGGACTTCGCCTTCCTCCACCTGTTCGTGAACAGGCCGCTCAGGTGGACCTCCCGCAAGCTCATGGAGATCCAGGAGGGGGTTTTGGACAGCCCCGCCCCGGTCATAAGGGTGAGGGAGGTGGCGGTAATCGCCCGCCACCTGGACCGTTTCGCCGGGAGGCTGGGGGAGCTGTACCGCCAGTCCAACGAGCTTGAGGAGGCGGCCGCCGCCAAAAACGACCTGGAGGAGGTCATGCGGGCGGTCTTCATGGCATCCCTGGACGGCTACGTCGTCTGGGACGGGGGGGCCGTCGAGCTCGTGAGCCCGATGACACTGAAGCTTTTGGGCGTGGACGGGCGCGGTGAGTTCGCCGGGCGCCCCGAACTCTACGGCTTTTCCGCCGCCAGGCTCTCGGAGATCTTGAAGACGGCCGCCTTCGAGAAGAGCGTGAGGGAGGACGCCACGCTTTCCGCCAAGGGCGGCCGGGAGGTGCCGGTGGAACTGACGCACCTGCCCATACGCTTCCGGGGCCGGGACTGCCTCCTTACCTACATACGCGACCTGAGGCGCCAGAAGAGGAGCGAGGAGGCACTGAAGGACGCCAAGGTCCAGGCCGAGGTGGCCGCCACGGCAAAAAGCGAGTTTCTGGCGAACATGTCCCACGAGATCATGACCCCATTAAACGGCATCCTGGGCCTCACCAGGATGGCCCTGGCCGACGGGCAGGACGGCCCCCAGCGGGAGAGGCTCAGGAAGGTCGAGCTCGAGGCCAGGAGGCTCGTGTCGGTGATGCACGACATACTCGACTACTCCGCCATGGACACCGGGCGCATCGAGCGCTCGGAAACCGACTTCACCGTGGAGAGGGTCTTAAAGTCCGTGATGGACTGCCGCGCGGCGGACGCCGATGCCCGGGGGGTGGAGATGTTCATGAAGATCCACCCCATGCGCTCCGGGGCGCTCACGGGGGACGCGGGGCTCCTGGCGAAGATCCTGGACAGGCTCGCCGACAACGCCGTCAAGTTCACCGACGAGGGCTACGTGTGCCTGGAGGCGAACGAGCTCACGAGCGAGGCGGACGGCCCCGAGGGCGGGGGCGGGCAGGTGGCCGTCCTTTTCACCGTGCGCGACACCGGCATCGGCATCCCGGACTGCGAGGAGTCCCAGGTCTTCACCGCTTTCAGCCAGGCCGACGGCTCGGCCGCCCGCCGCCACGGGGGCGCCGGGCTGGGGCTCTCCTTCGCCAGGAAGGCGGTGGAACTCCTGGGCGGGCGCATCTGGTTCGAACCGGCCCCGGGCGGGGGCACGAGCTTCCACTTCACCGCGCGCTTCCGTTCGGCCGCGGCCGGGAACGGTGACGCGGGGGCGGCCGCCGGCTCTGCCGCGGCGGCCGGGGGGAAATCGGACATGGCCTTCCGGGGGAGGACCGCGCTGGTCTGTGCCCCCTCCGGCCCGGGCCGGGACTCGCTTTTGGAATTCTTGAATTACTATTTCTTGGACGTCCGGACGGCGGCGGCACCGGACGAGGCGATGTCGCTTCTCAAGAATGCCCCCGCCCCGGACTACGTTCTGGCGGACCTGAAGATCCCGGGGGCGCTGGACTTCATAGCGGGCCTGGCCGCGGGCGGCGGGGACTCCGGCCCCCCGGTGATACTCATGGGGCCCAAGGCCTCGGCCCGCTCGGTTGACTCGTCTTATTACTCCTGCTACCTGGACAAGCCCTGCTCTCCGGAGACCCTTTTCGACGCGTTAACCAAGGCGTCCACCTGAGGGCCCGCCCGGGCCCTTTCCGGCCCTTTCCGGCCCTTCTGGCCAGGCGGGCCGGACGCCGCCAGGCGCGAGCCCGGCGGGCGGCACGGGGCATGGGTTGCGTTGCGCCCGCGTTTCTTTGGCCGGGGCGCCGACAGGACGGCTCGGAAGCGAAGGGCCGCACGGAAGCGAAGGGCCGCGCGGAAGCGAAGGGCCAAGGGGCCGCCTTTCCCGGTTAGCGGGACGTCCGGGGACGGCGGCGCTGGCCCTCCTCCGGGACGGCGGCTCGGGCATTTGGAGCCTGCGGAGCGGGCCTTTGGCGGTCACGGAGTCGGCCTTCTCCCCTCCGGGAGGACGTCGGGCACCGAAGCTTCCCAGACGGTGTAGTACCCGAACTCGTCCGGCTCGCCCCTGGCGCCCAGGAAGTCCAGGATCCTCTCGCCGGCCTCGCGCGCCTTGGCGGTCTCGGCGTCGGGGACTTCCGGAAGGAGGTCCCACGAAGGGGAAGCCGACGGCGCGGCTTCGCCGGGCCACTTCCAGGAGGGCATCCCGGTCCTGGAGCGGGAGTCGGCCCTTACGGCCCCGGCGCCGCCTTTTATGGCGGACGCCGCGGCCGACGCGGCGGACGCGGAAGCGGCGGCGACCGCGGCTGGGGCGGAGCCCGGAGAGGATCCCGGAGAAGCCCCTGCATAGGGGGAGGCCGCGGGAGAGGATCCCGGAAACGGTCCCGGATGGGACGCCGAAGCGGGGCCCGGCACCTGGGCCGGAGGGGAGGCCGGGCCGGAGGGGGCTGTTGCGGAAGGGCCTGCCGGGCCTGCCGGGTTGTCGGGCGAGGCGGAGGGCGGGGGGCCCGGCGGGGGCGGCCCGGCGGGATCGGCTCCGCCCGGTCGCCGCTCCGGCCCGCCGTAGAGGAGCTGTGTGACGCATCCGGAAGTGTCCGTGCAGGCCGACGACACGAAGACGGGCGCCACGGAGGCGCGCGCGAGCCTGGCCCCGCCCCGGGGGCTTCTCTCGAACTCGACTGCCAGGACGGCGGTGCGCTCCCTGGGCGGCTTAATCTGGTTGGCGACGAAATTCCCGAGCGAGTAGGCCACGAGAGCGTGCCCCTTTTCCGTGGGGATTACCTCTATGGGCTGGAGCACGTGGGGGTGGGTGCCTATCACCAGGTCCGCCCCTTCGGCCGCCGAGAGCTCGGCCAGCCGCGTCTGGGCGGCGGTAGGCGCGTGCTCGTACTCGATTCCCCAATGGAAGAGGGCCACGGTGACGTCGGGGTCAAGCCCCTTCGCGGCGGCCAGGCTCTCCTTCACCGCCTCTTCGGTGATGAGGTTCACCCCTATCCCCCCGCCGTTGTCGCCGGAGCCGGGGAGGTTGGTGCCGTAGGTGAAGTTCACGAAAGCCCACCTGAGGCCCCCGTATTCCGCGAGCAGGGGCTCCCCGGGCGCGAAGCCGCCGCGGCTGCTGACCCCGGTCCAGAGTATGCCCTCCTTGTCCAGCACCTCCAAGGTCCTCGCTATGCCGGGGTATCCCCTGTCCAGGATGTGGTTGTTCGCGAGCGACACCACGCGGACGCCCAGCCCGGAGATGGCGGAGGCCAGCTCGTCGGGGGTGTTGAAGGCCGGGTAGCCCGCGAACCCCGCCTTTTCCCCCGAGAAGGTGGTTTCAAGGTTACCCACCGCCAGCCCCCCCCGAAGGTATGGCCTGATCCTCGCGAACTGTTTCACGAAGTCGTAGCCGTCCGCCGTGGCCGCCCTTTTGAGCTGGGCGGCGTGGGTCATGATGTCGCCTACGAAAAGCGCCCTCGCCGTCCCCGCCGGCCCCGGCGCGGCGCGTTCCCGCTCCCTGTCCCCCCCCCTGCTCGGGCCCATGGCGAAGAGGGCGCCCTCGAGCGTCCGGGCGTCCGCCTCGGCCTGACGCGCTGCCCGGGAGTCCCGGGGACCGGGGGCCGCCTGCAGGGAGCCTGCCGCCGCGAGGGTCCCGGCGAT
>JAIRZX010000300.1 GCA_031267005.1 Deltaproteobacteria bacterium | reverse complement strand
GGGCGCGTCACCCTCACGTGCCGCACGAACATGGCCTGCTCCAGGTGTTCCGACCTTGGCCTTACCAATCCTCCCGCCACGGTACCTCCCCCTCCTTGCGGGCCTTCCCCCGCTTCGCCGCCCACCCCGTCAGGAACCCCCAGACGAATCCGACAAGAAGCACCGTCATCGCTCGCCCTCCCTCCGGTACGGGATATACCCGCCTTTCTTGCCGTTCGTTACGACGTAAGCTATCTCTTCGCTTTCGGTAAGCAGGTTCAGCGCGTCCACGACCTGCCTGTGGTTGCAGTCCCGGGACAGCCTGTACGCAGCTGATTCGGGCAGCCACTTCCTGCTGTTCACGGCGGCCAGGATCCTCCGTTTCAAGGCGTCCTGCGAGTTGTAGGCGACGTTGTCCCTGATCTTCTCAATCACCCGTGGCACGTGCCATTCCAGGAGATCGACGACTTTCCGGACGTCTTCCTCCTCCACCGCCGCTGGCATGCTGGTGGCCGCCGACCCGTCCGCCGTCCGGCTCATCGCGTAGATGAGCGCCAGCTTGCGCCCGAGTTCGGCCACGCGCCCGTATATCCCGTCCAGGAAGTTCTGGCTGGATACTGAATTCTGGAGCTTCCTGTACTTGTCGCCGAACTCCTTGGCGATCGACGCCGCTTCCCGCGTCATCGGGATCTTCGGGGGATCGGGACACTTCATGAACTGGTCCTTGAACAGCCTCGGGATGTCGTTTAATCCCCTGACCTTGTCGTACAGGCTTTGGGATATGGATTCGTCTATCTCCCCCTCTTCCGGGTCGCGGGCCTCGACGTCCAGGTCGAATATGAGCGTCCGGGCTATAAAGCCCCCCTTCAGGTCGTCCATGGTCAGCGCGCCCCAGAGGGCGGAAGGTACCCCCGTCCCGTAGAGGCAGACGTTGTGCCAGGGGATGGTGAAGTTCTGCTTGGAATTGGCATACTTCTTGTCCCGCAAGCCGCGCGATGAAAAGAGCTCTTTCATGTCCTTTATCAGTTCCGTCTTGTGGGGGTTGTGGACGTTCTTGACCGTGCCCACGAAGTCCCCTATCTCGTCGACCAGGAGGAGCTGGTTCCGGTTGGCGACCAAGCTGGACATCAGGGCCGCCGACGACGCCAGCATGGACGCCCCGAGGTTGCCGGCCGCCGTCCCCGTCTCGTGCATCAGCTTCTTCACCGCCTCGATGGGCCCTTCCTTGCCCGATCCGGACCGCGCCAGGGTTATCACGTACATGTTCGTCCGGAGCCCCGTGCTCGTCAGGACTTTCTCGCCCATAAGCGTCCCCACGTAACATATCGCCATGGCCAGCGCGAAAAGCGGGGGGGCCGTGTAGGTGCTCCGGCAGATGTATTCGACGATCTCTTCCAGGAGGCCTCCCGGCTTGAGTATTTCCGGGGGGACGGGGAGGCCGGGCGCCGGCTTGGCTCCCCCGCCCCCCGGTTCAGGTCCTTTGGGGACTTCCACCTTGTGGCGGCGCTCGTGGGTCCTGGAAATGCTTTCCACCGTCGCCGCGATCGTCTTCTCTGTCAGCGGGGGGATGTTCCCGGCGTTCCAGGCCAGGGCGAGGGACTTTGTCGTTTCCTGGTCGAGCCCGGCGGCGATCCACGTCCCGACGAGCTTAGCCAGCGCCTTGTTGCGTTCCCCCTCCCGCGCCGGGTCTTCCGGGAGCCGCCCGCTGACGTCGACGTCCAGGACGACGTCTTCCAGCCTGACCCGCCCCCCCCGCGCGGGGGGGCGCCCGCGCAAGGGGGCGGGCGCGCGCGGGGGGGGCTGCGCGGGGGCGGGCGCGCGCGCGAGCCTCCCGGGCGGGGCCAGGAGCCCGGATTCCCTTATCGACCACGCCGTCGGTTCCCCCGTCGCGATCCATTCGTATTTCCTGCCTTTCCGCATGCTGGGGGGCGCTATCGCGCACCCGCCCGAGCCCCTTATGTCCACCGCCGGCTTCTTCCCCGTCCTGGGGTTGGGCGGCGAATTCTCGAACGCCCAGGGCACGACGTTCGTATCGTTCAAAAAGGAGTCCGGGTCCGTCCCGGCCGGCAAAACGTAGTACCAATGCTCGCCGCCCCCGGGCGTCTTCACCTTGCGGCCCGTCTGCGGGCAGTTCGCCTCGGCCCACTTGACCGCCTCGCCCCCGTCCAGGTCCAGGACCCACAGCCCCCCGGCTATCCGGCCCAGGACGATCGCTATCACGAACCCCCTGTCCCGGCCCTCGAACCATCCCTTCACTTCCCTGGGCGTCGGAAGCCTCGTCTGGTACACGGCCCAGGGCACCATTCCCTTTTTCTGGCAGGTCATCGGTATGACCGAATAACCTTCGCCCAGGTAGTCGAAGGCCGCCTGTTCGAGTTCTTCCAGGTACTTCGCGGCCATCTCAGAGAGTCGGCGCTATCTGGAAGCTGAACGCCTCGCACGTTCCGGTCCACCTGTCAGCCGCGCCGCAGTCGAGGAGGCATACGTCGTTCGCAATCGCCGTCCCCCGCTCCTCGAAAACGAACCTCGAGGCGAAATGCGAGCACCACATGCAGAGATGTTCCGGGCGGGACGCCCGCCCGCACGGCCCCGCCCGCCAGTCGCAAAAGTAGCAGTCGCCCCGCGTCGCCGGCGGCGGCCACGAGGACCTCAGCACCGACAGCGCCTTCGCCTTCAGCCTTTCCGCCTTGGCCGGATCGGCGGGCACGATCTCCATGTGGAGCTCCTGGTCGTTCTTGTTCTCCACGACGAACAGCGCGCTGGACAGGCCCATGTAGTGCATGTACAAAACCACCTGGGCGTGGTACTGCGGCCGGAACCCGATCCCCTTGGACCGCATGTTGGCGAACCCGTCCTTGTTCGCCGACTTGATCTCCAGGAGCATCGGCTCGCCGTTGTCCCCCGCCCAGACGATCCCGTCTATGTGGCCCCGGAACCGCCCGCCGAAATCCATGCATTCCGCCTGCTCGTCCGACACCTTCCACCTGAGCTTCAAATCGTTTATCACCCTCGTTTCCACCGCGTCCCCCATGTCGAATATCCGGCACCCCCGCCCGTCCTTGGGGATGCCGGGGACGCGGTTCACGTCGAACCACGACTGCCTCTCGCAGGGGTGCCCTATGGAACTCATGCCCAGGTACCCCCTGCGGGGCTCGGCCCGGCGCCGCTCGGCGCAAGCGTCCATCGTTTCCTTTTTGAT
>JAIRZX010000294.1 GCA_031267005.1 Deltaproteobacteria bacterium | reverse complement strand
GTACCGGCGCGCGCGGGGAGCGGGACGGCGCGGGTGGATTCGCGCCCCGGCGGCCTCAGGGGCTGGAGGCGGCGGCGTTCCGGAGGCGGCGGGGGCCGGCGGCGAAAGGGGGGCTTCGGAGGGGGAGGGGCATTAAGGCGGGCAGCCGTCCCTGCTCGCGGGCCCCGGAAGCAGCGGGCAACCGCCCGGGACTGCCGCCCGGGCCGGACTGCCGCCCGGTGGGGTTGTCGAAACGGGGGCCGGGAAAAGCGAAACCCGGGCCGCGAGGCCCGGGGTTCGCTGCGGGATCGGAGGGCATGGGGGGGATCTGGCTTACTCCCCCCAGAGGCCCGCCTTCTTGAGGACCGGGACTGGGTCTATCAAGTGGTACTTCCACCAGTCGGGGTGGTCCTGGGCCTTCTCGCCCAGGTAAAGGGCCATCAGCTGGTTCAGGTGGAGGATAGGCAGCTTCAGCTGGATGCCGGAGGAGACTATCCTCATCTCCAGGTTCATCTGGCACATCGCGCAGGAGCTGACGATGGCGTCGGCCCCGCTCTCGAAGGCGCCGGTCACTATCTGCACCACGAGCTCCTCGGCTATCTCCGGGTAGACCGCGGACACGAAGGCCGAGCAGCAGCGGTTGGGCCAGGGCCAGACGACGGTCTCCGCGCCTATGAGGCGCACGACCTTCTCCAAAGTGTCCCTGCGGACGCCGGTGGGCCTCAGCGTCTTGGGGTACATGGCCCCGCAGCCGTAGTAGACGGCGGTCTTCAGGCCCTTCAGGGGGGTCTCGCCCTCCCAGGGGCGCTTGTTCTCCTTGGCGTCGGAGAGGAGCTTGTCGTAGAGGTCGTAGATGTTGAGGATCTCGTTGTCGGAGTGGACGGCGCCGTAGATCTTCTCGAACTTCTTCCTGGTCTCCGGCTCGGCCGTCAGGTGGTGCTTGGCGGTGGCCCAGTTGCGGTAGCAGCTGGGGCAGGGGATGACGATCGGGACGCCCTCCTCGACCAGCGAGAAGTTGCGGGCGCCCATGCCGACGGGGATCTCGTGGTTCAGCGCGTGCCCCGAGGACGAGCCGCAACAGTTCCACTCGTCCAGCTCCTTCAGCTTGACGTTCAGCTTCTTCAGGACGATCTCCATGGGCAGGTTGGACTCGGCCACGCCCGTCTTCATGGTGCAGCCCGGGTAGTAGAAGGCCTCGTAAGCGTAATTTTCCGTCATTTCGGCCTCCTCCTACATGTTCAGCCAGTCGCCGACGACCGTCTTGCGGACCTGGGAGAGCCCGCGGCTCATGATCCGCGAGGGCATCAGGTGCAGCTTGCCCTTCAGGATCATGCGGATGCCCAGGATCGAGTCCTGGAACCAGGCCTTGGGGCCGCTCCCCAAGGTGAGGAGCTTGTGGTGGCCCATGAGCTCGACCTTGTGGCAGCGCCCGTGCCGCCTGACCGACCAGAGGAAGGCCCTGTGGAACTCCAGGATGGGCCTGTCGCCCGCCTGGATCTTCTCCTTCAGGCACTCCGAGCGGAGGTAGTCCATGACCCCGGCGATGTCGATGGCCATGGGGCAGACGGCCGCGCAGGTGTGGCAGCCCACGCAGCGCCAGATGGTGGAGGAGGAGAGCGCCTCCTTCTTGAGCCCCAGCACGGCGAGGCGCATGACGCCGTGGGGGCCGTAGTCCATGTACGAGTACATGGGGCAGCCCCCGGAACAGCTCATGCAGGTGAGGCAGTTGTTGAGCTCTGTCCCGGCCACTTCGCCTATCCTCTTGGCGAAGTCGAGATCGCTCTGGTTCATGTCCACCGGCTCCCGGGTCGAAAGCCTTTTCGATTCCGGATACATGTTATTTTCTCCCTGATATAGAAAGGGGTTCGGGGAGCCCCAAGGCCGCAACGCGCCGCGCGGTCCCGCGAGGCTCTCTCCCCCCCGCCCAGGCGGCCGGATTACTCATGGCGCCGGATGGGCAGCGGGCAGGGGGCCTTGTCGGGGCGCGAAGGCGCTCGCGCGGTCTGTCGGGAGGCTCCTCACGTGCGTATCAATCGAATATATCAGAGCGCCCCAGGATGCGCAAACTATTTTATTGACGCGGCTGGGGGCCCCGGAGGGGGGCCTAAAGGGCGGGCCCCTGATAAAAATGGTAAATCAGTTGTGGGGAAGAACCTATCGTCCCGGCCCCTTGCGGCCGGGCGGCAGGCCAAGGACGCCTCCCGGAACCTGGCGCCGGCGCCCGCCAGCCGAAGAGGAAGGCCTCAAGGATCCGGAGGCGGCGAAGGGGGC
Source organism: Deltaproteobacteria bacterium (assembly GCA_031267005.1). GTDB lineage: Bacteria > Desulfobacterota > Desulfarculia > Adiutricales > Adiutricaceae > JAIRZX01. The sequence goes on along the minus strand of JAIRZX010000294.1, from coordinate 1,484 downwards.
TGGATGGGGAAGGTCGGCGTCGGAACGCTTTAAAGCGGACGGCGGGCTGCGGAAGTCGGCTGGAGTGGCAGGAGACGAGCCGGGGCGAAATGGTTTCCGGGGGAGGAAAGGGGGGAAGGCGCAAGAGTCCTTGACCCGCTGGGGAAACCCGTAGCGGGTGCGGCGCCTCACTCAGTGTCGGCGGGTTCCTGCCGGTCCCTTGCCGGGCGGACGGGTTCCTGCTGGTCCCTTGCCGGGCGGACGGGTTCCGGCCTGGCCCTTCCCGGGCCGCCGGGCGTGGTCCGGGCGGGCGCCGCTTGGCGAAGCCTGGCTTCGAGCGGGCCGCCGGAACTTCCCGGCGGAAGCGCCCGGCGGCGGCAAACCAGCCTCCCTCGCTAGAGGTCCAGCTCCAGCCCCACCGGGCAGTGGTCGGATCCCATAACGGCGGGCTCTATCCAGGCGTCTTTGATCTTGGGGGCGAGCTCTTCGGAGACGAAGAAATAGTCCAGACGCCAACCCACGTTGTTGGCCCGGGCGCCGGCGCGGTACGACCACCAGGTGTAGTCGCCTACCGTGTCTCCCTTCGCGCGGCGGAAGGTGTCTACGTATCCTTCGGAGATGAACTTGGTCATCCACTCCCGCTCCTCGGGCAGGAAGCCGGAGACGTTCTCGTTCTCCTTGGGGCGGGCGAGGTCGATTTCGCGGTGCGAGGTGTTGAAGTCCCCGCAGACCACCACGGGCTTGGTCTTGCGGAGTTTCTGGGCGTGGGCGAGGAAGGCGGCGTAGTAGCCCATCTTGAAGCCGAGCCGGTCCTCGTCCTTCTGGCCGTTGGGGAAGTAGGCGTTCACGAGGAAAAATGAGGGGTACTCCGCAACGAGCATCCTCCCCTCCTGGGCGTACTTGGCGTCCGGGAGTTCCGTGGCGACGCTCGCGGGATCGTTTTTGGAGTAGATGGCCACCCCGGAGTAGCCCCGGCGGGCACGGGAGCTCGACCAGTAGCTGAGGTACCCAGCGGGGTTCAAGATTTCCGGCGGCAGCTGCCCGGGCTCGGCCTTGGTCTCCTGGAGGCACACGACGTCTGCCCGCGAGTTCTCCAGGAAGGGGAAGAAATGCTCTTTCTTGGCGGCTGCCCTGATGCCGTTCACGTTCCAGGAATAAAGGCGCATGCGTTCTGGTAGCTCCCGCCCCGGCGGGGGGCGCGCGTGGGATTGGGTTCGAGGCGCAAGGGGACGAGGGGGGAAGCGCGAAGCGCTGAAGGCGAAGGCAGAAGCGGCGAAGGGTTGCGGCGACGGGAGGCGGGGCGGGAAAAAGAGGCGGGGCTTCCCGGAAAGGGCTTCCGCCAGAAGGCGGGCCGCCGGGGCTGGGCCCCCCGCGTCCGCCGCAACCTCCGGACGGTCAAGGATCGGAGTTCCGCGGCCTTTTGTCAAGAGGATCGGGCTTCCTGGCTTTGAGCCATCAGGGCCGCCAGAGCCCTGAGTGCCTTCGGAGCCGGCTGGGCCCTCGGA
>JAIRZX010000286.1 GCA_031267005.1 Deltaproteobacteria bacterium | reverse complement strand
GTACTCCAGCCTCGTTTTCTCGTCCCACCCGACATACAAATCCCTCTGCCCCAGCCGGTATGCCGCGGAGCAGAAGCTGACGGCCCCGACAAGCCTAGCCCCCAAGCTGACCAGGTATTTCATGCGACCGCCTATTTGACTTAAATATCCGAGGTAGTGGTATTCACGCACCAGCTGATCCCACTGAGACTCCTCCGGGGTCTCATCCATCTTATGGAACAATATGGGTTCTGAAAAGGAACCCAGATCCCATATTAGTGGTGTTTGGTAGTCAGAACATGCCCAATTCATGCTATCTCCTTCGGTGCTAACATCCTCAATTCTTACTATGCAGAGGAGAGCTTCAAGAGTCAACCCCTTCAATAGATCCTTGTAGTGCTAAGCATCCGACCGCCACGGCAGCCATGAAAAGATTCAGAGGCGGGCGCCGCGATAAAAGAAGCCCAACCGCCTCCGGTCACCGGCCGGGACGCCCAAGGGCGGCGGAGCCGTCATTCGCAACTGAGACCATCCGGCCGAGCTCCGAGCTGATCTGACGTAGCTAACCGCGCATCTTTCTTCCCGGAGCGCCCGCAATGCGGCATTGCCTTGAACGCAGGCCTGCGCACGGGCCGGGCGGACCGGAACCGTCCCATCCAGCAGGGGATTTTAACGCGCTATCCCGTACCCGTCAGGAAAATGCCCCAAAGACCGGAATAACTTTTCCGCGGAACCCGGCAACAACCTTAAACGAACTCGCAACACCATACAGCGATTCTCCAAAGGCGGCGCCGCCCATGAAAACGTATCATGGCACGCGTTCCAGCCGGTATTCCGACGCCCCTCCCCAAGAACGCGAGCCCCGTTTCGCGTAAGTTTCTGGCCCGTCCGTGCAAGAAAACCTTTCACGCCAAACGCCCGACGGAGGTTAGGCGTAAAGTGCGTTCCCGGTTGTTACAGCTCACAACTTGACCTTTTTGGCTTCATACGACAAAAGCGCCAAGATCTTTCCGCAAGCGGAATCCGGCTATTCCGGCATTACGGGCGAAACGCACATCTCGCTTCCGTCAATGGCAAAGAGGCAAGCCACGATGTTCCTCTCGCTCCTGCCGATGGCAATCGACACGCGGACGGGGTTTTCCGATGCCCGACCGTACTTTTGTTTACTGATTTGGCTCATTCCCACCCAGGCGGCTTCGCTTCCGCTACGAGCGTCATCCGCCATCTTCAGTTCAATTACGTACGTCAGATCTCCGTAGACGACCTCCAAGTCGGGGCGGCCGATGAACTCGTGCTTCTCTGGGGTTACGGTGGCCCCGGCCGCCCACAGAGCCGCATGCAGAACAGAACGGTAGAAGCCCTCGCCGATTCTCCGCCTTATTTTATCGGCAAGATCCGAGGCTCGCATCTGAAGTTCTTCTACGGTTAAATCCAAATCAAAAGCTTCGCTTAAGTCGCGCTTAAATTTTTCCGACCGGGGCTCCTTGTCGGCGGCAGAGTGGTCATCGTAGCATATTCCCGCATAAAGTCGCCAGAAGAGATCTACCATGCCGGGAACGTCGCGGGCGGCGAGGAGCTTTCCCAGCTTCTTCCCGGACTTGCCGCCGCCTGCCCAGGAAAGGTTCAGGTTAGCCAAGAAAAGGGCGGAAATGGCCTGGCGAACCTCTAAGTTAGGGTACTCAAGAAAAAACGAGTGGTTTTTTTGCCTCAAGGTCAGATAGCCTGCCTGGAAAAGAAATCCTTCCGGGGAAGCGATCTGGATATCCCCTGGATTGCGGGCGAAATCTTTATCGACCTCCATCCCTTGAAACTGATCTGCGGTGAGAGCCATATCCCTGAGGAATTTTTTTATCAGCCCGTCGGAGCCGGATTGCATCCAGTATTTTCCAAATTCAGAAAAATTAAAAAAAGAGAGAATGGAAAAAGGATTGTACAGCTTCTTTTTCCCGTCGAATGAAAACCCGTCGTAATAGTCACGAATTTGTTTCAAAAGCCTCTTTTCAGACAAACAAAGCTTTCTGGCGGTGTTCTTGATAAAAAAAGAGAAATTGCTCTTAAGCTCCTGCTTGGTGTAGCCCATGAAATCTGCGAATTCGGAGTCAAGGGATATGTCGACTAAATTGTTGAGCTTAGAAAACACGCCCATTCCAGAAAATTTAGTTATACCAGTAATGAAGGCGAACTCAATGTCGTCAGCTCTTGCTTTGATCGTCGTATAAAATGACCCGATGACGTCCCGCGTATCTGTAAGTAATTGCGCGTCGTATGCTGACTTCTCCTTAGCTGAAAGGTTTATGACTGGAGCATCGTATTCGTCTATCAAGAGAACGACTTTTTGTCCTCTCTCCTTGCGCAAGTCCTCAATAAGGCAAGAGAACGAATCAGCGTAGTCTACGCCCTGCAGTGAAATATTGTGCCTTTCAGCGTTTTTTCCAAGACGTCTTACAATCTTTTTTTCTAAAATATCTTTGTTACCGCTATTCTCCACGTCAAGCATATTGAGCCGTATGACTGGACGGGGAATGAAATTCGGCGAGAGCATGTCTTTTTCCGCCGCGAGGCCCCGGAACAGCTCCGCCCTCCCCGAGCAGAAGGCGTCGAGGGCGGATACCGTAAGCGACTTGCCAAAACGGCGGGGACGAGCGCAAAAGACGAACTTGCCCTTATCCAGAAGCTTCGGGAAATACATCGTCTTATCGACATAGACGGCGTTTTTTTGCCTCAGCTCTTCGAAATCCGACCACCCTAAGGGAAGAACTGGTAAGTCCTTTGCCATGTTGCCCTCGTTCCGATTTAGGACGTCCTGAAACGCCAGAGGGGGTAAATGACTCCCCCCTAATAATAAATAATATACATCACCCTGGTGGTTAGATCAATCCCTCGCCAAATGTATAATATGTCCCTGGCAGTGGACATCCAAGGCAAGCAGTCGGCGTTAGCGCGAGGCCGTCCGTGCCCTTCGGATTCAACTCCCGTCGGCAGGGGCGCTCCGGCCCGAACCGGTTTTCAAGGAAATGCTGTATCCGTTCACGGTGGGGGGCTGGCTACGAAGAAGGAGGCACCCCGCTGTCGGGGTGGAAGCTAAATGGCTATTCCCAGTCAGGCAACGTCAATTCATAGTGTTCGTTGTTCTGCAAGCTCCTGGCAGTAACTGCTCCGGTCTGAGCGGGTGATTCCTGGTCCTTGGCCCCCCCCTGGAATATCAGGTCACTTCATGTGGCCATGGCGTTACGGAAGTGTTTTGTGTCTGTGTTTAAGCTTGATTCTGCGGATCAGGCGATTCCATGGCTTCGTCAAAGGGCGAGGCTTTCCCATGACGCCCAGCTGAACGTTTTTCCGTATCCTTTCACAGGGTAGATGATCACCTCACCCACCCCAGGCCTCGGGCAACTTTCCCGCTGCTCCAGGACAGTCTCCCCCTGCACCAGGACAGCCTCGCAACTCCACCTAAAACGCTATCAACTGCCCCAGGAAAACCTCCAGTTTCCGCCAGGAGCGCCGTCACCTGCCTCAGGACAGCTTCCCGCCTGCCTGAAGATCGACTCCATCCTGACACAGAACAGCCCCCCCTTGTACCTGTGAACGGATACCTTTCCTTCTCAGTTAAGTTGGAGCCATTGAAATCCGTGAACGGATACTAAAAAAAGAGTTGCCAGCTACAACTATAACGTAACGAACAAGGGACTTGTTAGTTACGTCTGCGTTGCAGGTTATATGGAAGGAAACGCACTCGCTTGCTGTAACCGGAATTAGGAATCCTTAGTTAGGCACCAGCAATAATTTGCCAATGCAATTTAATGTTAGGAAAATACGTCGTAGATAATCATTATTCAGTAGACACATATCTTGGATATTATTGTAATATTTAATGAGAATGGCAATAAGATGAAAAGCAACTATGGAGAACCTTCGGAAACAAAAATCTGATGTATAATTAAATTTTCATAAACTGTTTATTAAAATTATTCCATACAACTTTTTTCTAAAATATTATTTGGATATATTGGTATAATTTACTAAAAAAGTATTAGCCGATCCGCGGGCCCCCCCCCCCCCCCCCCGGGGGGGGGCGCCCCCGCGCGCCCCCCCCCCGGGGCCGCCCCCCGCCG
>JAIRZX010000100.1 GCA_031267005.1 Deltaproteobacteria bacterium | reverse complement strand
CAGCAGCCTCAGCCCGGCCCGCAGGCCCAGCAGGACTTCCAGGAGCCGGCCCAGGGGTTCCAGCAGCCACAGCCCGGCCCGCAGGCCCAGCAGGGCTTCCAGGAGCCGGCCCAGGGGTTCCAGCAGCCACAGCCCGGCCCGCAGGCCCAGCAGGGCTACCAGCAGTCGCCTCAGGCATACCAGCAGCCACAGCAGACTTACGGCCAGCCTCAGGGTGGCTATCCGCAGGCCCCCCAGCAGGGCTACCAGCCTCAGCAGGGCTACGGCCCCCAGCAGGGCTTTGACCCCCAGCCGGGCTTCCAGCAGCCGCAGGGCTATGGCCCCCAGCCGGGCTTCCAGCAGACGCAGGGCTATGGCCCCCAGCCGGGCTTCCAGCAGCCGCCTCATGGTTACCAGCAGCCGCAGGCCGACCCGCAGGCCCAACAGGGCTTCCAGCCTCCTCAGGGCTATGCCTCCCAGCAGGGGTTCCAGCAGCCGGCCCAGGGGTTCCAGCAGCCTCAGCCCGACCCGCAGGCCCAGCAGGGCTTCCAGCAGTCGCCTCAGGCATACCAGCAGGCTCCGCAGACTTACGGCCAGCCTCAGAGCGGCTATCCGCAGGCTCCGCCGCCCCAGCAGGGCTACCAGCCCCAGCAGGGTTATTCACCCCAGCCGGGTTTCCAGCCGCCGCAGGGCAATGCCCCCCAACAGGGCTACCAGCCGCCGCAGGGTTATGCCCCCCTGCAGGTCTCTCAGCCTCAGCAGGGCAATGCCCCCCAGCAGGGTTCTGCTCCCTCGCCGCAGCGAATACTGAAACAGGCCAAAAACGTGTTCGAGCAGATTAAGGATGTGCTGCCGACGACGGAGGCTGAACCATCTACTGACGACGATCACCCCGCTTCTTCTGCCCCGCAGGCGGAGGCGGTCGGGGAAGAGCCTCCGGCTCCGGCTTCTCAGGCGGCGGCTGAGGACGATCCTGCGGCTCCGGCTTACCAGGACGAGGCTGAGGCTGAGGCTGAGGCTGAGGAGGAGGAGGAGGAGGAGGAGGAGGTGGAGGATGAGGAGGAGGAGGACGACGATGACGATGATGATGACTAGGCTGCGGCTTCCGACAAGCCGTGTTCCCGAAAAGGGTTGCGCCGAGTCTCGCCGCTTCGTACCCGCAGGCTACATGCCGCGGTAACAGGCCTAAAACCGCGTCGCCTCCCGTTCGGTTGAGATTGCGGGGCCTTCTCCCGTGCCTTCCTGCCCTCTCGGGTGTTTCCGTCCTTCGCCGCTCTTCTCGGGCTTTCTGGGGCCTGACTTGGGTTGCCTTCGGCCCTTGCGCTTAATTTCCAGGGTAGGCGGTGGCGCCTGCGGCTCCGGTCTCCAACGCTGAGGCGGTTGCGGGCGAGCCGCTGGTAATTCCTGTCAGAAGGGGGAGCCTGAGGGCGGGAGTTCCGCTCCGGGCTCTCAGGCGAAGGCGCCTTCGGAGGAGGCGTCGGCGGCTCCGCCCGGCAAGCCGTCTTCCCGACGAGGGGAACGTCGGGTCTCCCCGCTTCGCACTCCCAGGCGACTGCCGGGGCGGCAGGCCCCCAAGCCCGCCGGTCTTTCGCGCAGGGTTTCGGAACCTTTCCGAATGTCTTCCCGGCGGGCCGTTCACGCCCCTTCGCGCCTCCGCGGGGCTTTCCGGCCTTTAACTGGCCTTCCCGGTCGTTTCAGGGACCGGCTCGGGCCGCCTTCGGCCCTCGCGCGGCCTTTTCAGGGCAGGTGGAGCATGCCGCACTCGACCCTTTTCGAAATAGCCGACGCTTTCAGGGCGGGCCTGCCCGCGTCCGCCGCGGGCGTCGCCTTCGCCGGGCCGGTACCTGCCGACCGGCTCCGCAGGGCCATCGGGACATTCGCGGCCGGCGCCGACCCTAACTGGACGGCCGTGCTCGTGGACGAGTCCGACTCGGGGGACGGCACGCGGGGGCTGGTGGTTACCGCCGACGCGCTCTACGCCTCCGGGGTGTTCATGCCGGCCATCAGCCTGCCGCTGGACGAAGTCGTTTCGGCGTCTTCGGAAGGCCGGATCCTTCTCGTGAACGGGAGGCCCTTCTACCCTTTCGAAAAGCTGGACGCCGAGGCCGCCGAGGCGGTAGCGCGCGCGGCGTCCGGGCTGGCGGAGCTCCGGAAGGCTTGGAGGAATCCCCCGTCGGCCGAGGCAGGGCCGTCGGCCGTGCCGGAACCCCAGTCCCGGCCGGATCCGCAGGCACGGCCGTATCCCCAGTCCCGGCCTGATCCGCAGGCACGGCCGTATCCCCAGTCCCGGCCTGGTTCTCCGGCCCTGCCGGATCCGTCGGCCCGGCAGGGCGGAGGGGTTTCGCCCGCCGCCCGGGCGGAGGCAGGGACGGCTCCTCCGTCCGGCCCGCAGGGCGCCCAGGCCCCTCTTCCGGGACGGCAGCCCGCCGAGCGGGACGGACGCGGGCCTCGGGAGGAATGTCCGCCAGGCGGGCAGGCCGTTTCCCGGCCCGGCGCGGCCGGTCCCCCGGAGCGATCCGAAGCGAAGCTCTTGCAAGGCTTATCCGCGATCCTGGCGGGCGCCAAGAGCGTGTGGGTAAAGCCCGACATCCCGCCCGCCAAGCTGGACGGGGCCCTGGGCTCCTACGCGCGGGGGGTCGGCAGGATGGAGACGCTCTTCCTCGTCGACTCGACCCGCCTGGGGTCCGCCGAGGACGGGCTGCTCGCCACCCGCGGCGCGGCGTACGCCAAGGAATCCGGGTCGCCTCCGGCCTGCTCCCCCTTGGGCCCCGGCGTCGGCGCCGCCCGGGCCGTACGGGCTGCCATAGCGGTCGGGGGGAGCTACCTGGCGGATCTGGGCAGGATCGGGGAGACCAGGGCGGCGGCGGTGGCGCGGGCCCTTAATTTCTTGGGCGGAATTGAGGAAGGGGCCTCCGGCGCCATCCCGCCCGCGGACGACGGGCCCGACCCCGAAGCCGGGATCCTGTTCCGGCTGGCGTCCATTTTCGGGAAGCTCGAAAAGGCCTGGGTAAAGCCGGGCATCCGCCCGAAAAGGCTGGAGGCGGCGTTGGGCTCCTACGCCTTCGGAGCCAGGATGGATGATGTCCTCTTTCTCGTGGACAGCTCGCTATTGGGGGGCGGGGGCTCCGGCATCCTGGCTACCCGCGACAAAGCCTGGTCCTCGGGATTCGAGGGAAAGCCGGCATGGGTGTCTTTCGCCCCTCCCCACCCGAACTTCTCGACCTTCTCGCTGTTGAACGAAATCCACTGCTATCGGCCGAGCGGGGCCAGGAAATTCGCGGGCACCGGCGAGCTTGGCCTGGCCTATCCCGTAGCCGCAACCAAGGCTCTGAATTATTTGGTCGGCCTGTGGGCGAGGGTCCGCGGGTTGGAGCTTCCGCCCAAGCCGGGGCTTTTTGACAAGCTTATTTCCAAGGTCGCTCCCGACAAGGCCGCGTTCCTGCCCCCGCCGGGGGGGATTTACGGGCAGGGGGTAGCAGACTGGCTCGCGGGCCTTTTGAGCTTCGTGCCCGGCGTCGGCGTTTACCCGGATCTGCCCGAGGGCTTGGTCAGCGAGGCCGTGAACGGGTACGCCTGGGGAACAGCCCCTGACGAGATCCTGTTCATCGCGGCCAGCGCGAACAAGCGCTTCGAAAAACAGCGGCTCCTGGCCACGCGCGACCGCGTCTTTTTCTTCCAGGAGAAAATCCCGCCCGTCTGCGCCCCGTTCGGGCCCCCTGTACCCGAAGTGGCGGTCGATAAAGGGGTGATCTTGTTTAACGGCTACAAGGTTGCCGAGCTATCCTCGCTGGAAGGGCGCGATCTCGAGAAGATCGCCGAAGCGTTGCGCTCCCTGGCCGGGTTGCGCCTGTAGGCCCCGCCTCCCGGCCGTCCCTGCCGGGCCCCCCCGTCTCCGGCCGCCCCTGCCGATACGGCGCTCGATATGCTGCGCCGATGCCGGACGCCGGCTCCGCTCCTTGCCTCCGGCCCGCGATAAAGCGAAAATTACACTGAATACGGAAGAAAATTCCACTGAATACGGAATAAGGATGGCGCTGCCAGAAAAAAAATAAGTTTTAGGCAGCGTGAACCCCGCAAGGGCAAGTCGGCGGACGGGAATCCCGGAGGGGGCCCGATAAGGCTTCTTGAGGCAGGTGGAACTTGCCGTCAGCCTTCGTCCGAGAGATTGCCCAAAGCTTCAAGGACAGCCTCCCCGAGTCCGCCCGCGGTCGCGCCTTCCCCGGCCCGGCGCCTCCGGCCCCCGTCTCGGGCGCCGCAGACGATGCCTTCCCCAGGGGGGCGGATCCCGCGCGGGCGATCCTTTGGGGCGGCTAGTCCGAGGCGGGGGACGTGAGGTTGGGGATCCTGGCCGTAGGGGACACTCTCTAACCCCTCAAGAGGGTGCCGCGCCGAGATCCGTCCCCCTGGACGGGGCGTGGCGGGCGCACATGCCGCAGGCCCCTTGCGCCCAAACCTCCCGCCGTGCTGGCGGGGGCCCGCGCGGGGCTTCGCGGCAACTCATGAGGAGCCATGTCGTCCGCAGGGCTTTTGCGGGTATGGGAGATATGGCGCTGGAGGCGACCCGTCAAGGCGGCGAGCGGGACTGCGAATCGACTCGCGGGCGCGTGCCGCGCGTGCGCGGCTGCCTGGGATCAGCCGCTGGCAGCCGGCGGGCCGGGTTGGTCCAGGGAGCAATTCGCGGCGGACGGGCCGGACCCGGTTTGGTACGGGGCCCGGCCGTTCGGCAACCCTCCAACGGGTACTCCCGCCGGTACCGGAGGTCCGGTTGCGTGGTACCCCGCACGCCTTGAGCCGGTTGGGGAGCCCCCCGCCCGCCTTCTCCCGGCTCGCTCCCCATGGCGGCTCCGTGACAGGGGCCGGTTCCTGCCTTTGTCGCCCCGCGAGCGGACGAAGCAGTTTTACCCGGGCGTTAGCTTGTTAGCTTCCCTTTAGCCGACCCCGTTCTTCCGGCCCGCGCCCCCGAGCCCCGCTTTCCTTCTCGGCCTCCCCGCCGGGAGGAGCGGCTCGAGTTTAGTTTGCCGCTTCCCCCGGGAGCGGGCCGGTTCGGGGGCTTCCCCTTCAAGCCGTTCCGGCGGGGGCTAGACCCCGGAAGCGGCGGGGAGGGAGGAGCGGCCATAACGGTTGGGGACGTTTGGTTGACGATTGGCGATCATGATATACTCGGAAACGTCGGCTCCGGCAGGGGCAGCGGGGCTTTTCGGGCCCCCGGTGGCGGGGCGAAGGGCCTTTTGCGCCGCAGGCGGATCCAGTTTAGAGTGTTGTTAAGGAGGCGTTGCAACAGTGTCCGTGCCAACA
>JAIRZX010000045.1 GCA_031267005.1 Deltaproteobacteria bacterium | reverse complement strand
CGGCGCGAGAACTGGGGCGCCGTCCGGGGTTTTTCACCGTGGCCAGAAACTGTGGGCCCGCGAGGGCGCCGATCCGGCAACCGTCCGTCCCGTCCCCTTCTCGGCAGGGGGGCGGGGGGGTCGGCAGGAGGGGCGGCCGCCTCTGGCGGGAACCGTCTGGGGGCTCGCCGGGAAGTCCGCGGCGGGCCCGATTATAACGTCCCCTGGGCGCCTTAAGGGCGCCAGGGGGCTTTCCTTTCGTTTTCGGCACGCCTCCGCCGGGGATCCCCGGCGCTCGCCGGGACGGCTCGTCCCCATGGGGGCGGGCGTCCCGGAACTCCCGGGGCTTCAAGCCAGCGGGCGGGGGATCGCGGCCGTCCCGGCAGGGAGGGGAGGCTTTTGGCCCGCGCCTCACACGGAGCGCGGCGGGCCTGGAAAAAGGGGGGGGCCAGCCTCGCAGGGCAGCTCCGGGGGAAAGCCGCGCGATTTCGCCGCAGGGCTTCGGGGGAAGCTGTCCTGGCGGTCGGGCCTGGCGTTCCCGGAATCGAAAGGTTTAATCGCTCCGGTAGCGCCTTGGGGCCGTCGCCCTCCGGCCCGGCAAGGGGGGGAGGGCCCGCGCGCGACGCCCGGGGGGGCGCGACGGGCAGCGCGGCCGCGTTCTTAAGGCTCAGGCGGGATGGATAAAGGCGGAAGCCGCCCCCGGCCAGGAAAAGGGACGCTGGAAAGGGGGCGCTTGGCTGAAGGCGTTTTCTTGAGGACGATTTATTCTACCACCGGGTCAATCCCCTGAAAAGGGTTTTTGGGAAAAAATCGTTTCGGAGCGGAAAAAAAAATGCAGTCACGGTTCAAGCCGCCTTCGAATCCGGTCCGTGCCGTCCCCGAGCGGCGTCCAAGCTGCCGACTCTTTCCACCGCGCAGGGGCCGTCCAGGTTCAACCGGGTCCCGTAGTCTCGGCTTTCCAGGCCGCTCCGAACCCGAACGGCAAATTAGGGCCCTACTCCGTTTCGACGGACGGGGTCCTGAGCCGAAGCTTCGCGGGCGCCTATTTTTTTTCCGGGAAAGCCTGGGGAAGGCCTGGCGGGGCGCGCAAAAAGCCTCCCGTTCCAGGTCGGCTCGCTCCGGAAGTTTTCCTCGGCGGCTATTTTCCAGGGCGCGGGCGCCGCGGACGAGGGCCCGAGCACCCTATGCCGAACGAGAAATTGGGAAAAATGTGGAAAATTTGAAATAATGCAGAAAATTGAAAAAAATAAAAAAAATACAAACGAAAAAAAAGGTCGCCTCGGCGTTTCCCGCCGTCCGAGGCGTATGCGATCAGGCCGACTGTATTTCCTTCGTTCCGTCAGCCGGAGGGCCCTTCGGGATTCGGCGCGCCTGTCCCGAGCGAATATATGGCTTTCCAGACGGGAGCGTAGCTTCCGTTCATTCCGGCACCTCCTGGAACCGCCGGGCGACCTCTGGAACCCCCCTGGAACCGTCCCGCAGCCTCCGGGATCCCCCTGGAACCTGCGGGAGCCTCCGCAAAGGTCGGGAATCCTCATGGAGCAGCTGGAAAGCTTCCGGGAACCCGCCGGTCAGGACTGCGGGGCCGGGGGGGGGCCCTGCGGCGCCGAGGGGCGAGGGCTCTCAGAAGGTCACTGTAATGAGCGACATGTTGTGGAATTCGTTGCGCCACCTTCCGTCCTTGGAAGGGAGGGGGCAAATTTCCCCGCTGGTGTAGGCGAATACGTAGGGAACGCGGCCGTCCAGCTCCTCGCGCAAGGCCTCGGCCTCCGCAGTGTAGTTGAAACCCAGGACTATGTTGCGGGACAGGCAGGAGTACAGCAGGAAGACGTCCGGCGAGGAGACGCGGGTGAGGAAAGTGACGCGCTTGATGCCGTTTATGATGTGCTCCTGGTCGATGGCGCCTATCCCCAGGGTGCTGTCCACCGGCGCGTTGCCGCACAGGACCAGCCAGCCTTCGGGCGTCTGGGACTGCACGGCCCGGACCGTGGGGGGGGCGCCGTCGGCGCGGTCTATGAACAAGGGGATCGTCTGGGTGCCCGCGAGCTGCCCTTCGAAGCACAGCCCCAGCTGCTCCATGAACTCAAGGACGGGCATGCCGTTCACCTGCTTCACGACGTTCGCGTCCGACTCGGTCACGATGGCCATCTGCCTGATGCGGCGGTGGGCCTCTACCGGGAAGACGTGGAAGCGCGGCTTCAAGTCACCCTCCACGAGCACTATGCCCGCCCTGTCCGGGTAGGCTTCCCCGTTGTAGATGACCCTGGGGTCGCGCATGCAGGTGGTGAAGTCGGCAGGCTGGCCCCCGAAGAAGGGCACCCCGTCGGAGATTTCGTCCAGGGCCTCGGTCATGATCTCCCCGGACGCCACGCCCTCCAGGTTCGGCGCGAAGACCAGCCCGAGGGCAGGCCTCGCCCGCAGGAGGTTCTCGGTCTCCACGTACATGGAGGCGGCCGGGCCCCTCATGTCGGAGCCCATGGGGGCAGAGAGCCCGGTCGCGAACTTCACCGTGTCGGAGGTCAGCACCGCCGCCGTCATGAGCATGCTGTCCACCAGCCCGAGGGAGGTGGAATGGAGCAGGGTGTTGTAGCCCAGGACCGGGAAAGGAAGCCGGTCGCAGACGGCCTTCAGCGCACCTGACTCCACGAAGGCCTGGTTGCAATGCACCAGCCCCACGCTGTAGCGGCGCTGGTTTTTCCCTAGATCCAGCTGGGCCAGGATCTCCCTTACCGATCTCTCCGCGTCGTCCGGCTCCAGGGTCTGCGCTAAAAGCATCCTCACCTTTGACATTGAGGGCTCCTGGGGAAGGCCTGGGGGCGGCGGCGCCTGCGGCGGGGCGCGACAGTGCCTTGGCAGGGGGGGAGCGGGTCCGGGGGGGGCGCCTGCGGCGGGGCGGGAAAGCGGGACTTGGCAGAGGTCGGAGCGGGTACGGGGGGACGCCGGGATCTGGAGCAGGAAGGGGCCGGAACGGGCTTTTGGGCCGGGAGAGGGACGGGACGGGACGCGGCGGGCGACTGAACTGGCAGTTCGCTCAGGGGAGGGCTGTGGGCCCTGGGCGGCAACTGGCGGCGGGTCCGAGGGGGAACGGACGCGGGCCCGTATCCTGGGCGTAAGGGGTCCGGGAAGGGGGCTCCGCCGAAAGCTTGACCGTTTCGGGGTTTCGGGCGGGGCGCTTGAAGCGCCGCGGCCGACGGGCACTCAGGGAGCCGGGGCGTGGCGCCGCCAGGCCCTGGCGCGGGAATCGGCGCGGCGGCCGGCGGTTGCGGGGGCCGCCGGGAGCGCCTTGTAGGCCGGGCGGCGCCGCGCCTTAAGTGGAATACGGCCTGCGGGGAAGCGGTTTAAGGGGACGGAAGGCGCGGGTTGGCCGGGGCCGGAAGGGCAAGAATGGAATGGAGGGCCGGAAATGCCAAGGGCCGCCCTCCGCTTCAAAGCGGCGGGGGCGCGGGCCGTGCCGGATGGCTCCGGCCGGCTGGGGAGGCGCCCTGGCTGGAACTTTGGGGCTGGGAGGCCCTGGTCAGGCTTGAAGCGTCCGGGGGGAGGGCCGGGGGCGGTCGGAGGGCCTAAGGGGCTCCCGCCCCGGGGTTTCCCGGAAGGCCGTCCGAAGGGCGCCTTGCGGGAGGGAGGCCAGCTCCGAACGCAACCAAGCGCAAGTTATTGTACCAAAGCGAAAAATTCCTGACAAGGCGGGGCGCGGCGTTGCGGGGTTGGCCCTTCCGGAGCGCTGTTCCGGGGAGGGAATTTAGCGGCTGTCCCGGAGGCTTTCCCGCGACACGTTTTCCAGTGTTGCCGGGTCAAGGGCCTCGTTACGCAGCGTTCCCGTTTCATGGGGCTGAGTGCCGGAAAAACGGCATGGATGTTTAGGGGCCTTGGGACTTCCGCGGGCGCCAATCCGCCGCCGCGAGTGGGAGGCGAGAGAACGGAGCGGAAACCCTCCGGGCGTTGGAGTGCCTGGCTGGGGCGGGGAGAGGCGGCGCGGGGTTCGGGAGGCTGGGGAAGGCTGCGCGGGCGGCTGGGAGCGGGATGGCGGGGTTTGGGATGGCAGGGTTCGGGAGCGTGGCCGCCGGGAGGGCTGGCCGCCGGGGCCCGGGCCGTCGGCGGTTCTGGCGGATGGGGTCCCGGACGTCAAGGTCCGGCCGACGGGCCCGGTGCGCCGCTTTCCGGAAGGCCGGTGGCCCGGAAGGCCAGGGTTTTGGCCGGGGGCGGCCGCGGCGGAGGTTCCGTTAAAGGCTCATGGTCACGAGCGACATGTTATGGTATTCGTTGTGGTATTTGCCGTCCGGGAGCAGTATCGGACAGATTTCGCCCAGGGAGTAAGAGAACAGGTAAGGGGAGCGGGAGGAGGCCGCGCGCCTCAGGGCCTCCATCTCCATGGTGAAGTTGAGCCCCAGGCTGATGCTCCTCGCGATGCAGGAGTACAGGATGGTGGCGCCGCTGGAGCCCAGGTTCATGATGGAGGCCGCGCGGCGCACGCCTTCCAGGATATGTGCCGTGTCCATGGCGCCGATGCCCAGGGTGGAGCCCGCGGGGGCGTTGCCCCCCAGGTGGATTGCCCCGTCCTGGGTCTGGGTGAATATGGCCCGGATTATGGGCGGGCGGCCGCCGCCGCGCTCCAGGAATATGGGGATCATGTGGGTGGAGACGAGCTGGCCTTCCCGGCACAGCCCCAGGGTCTCCAGGAAGTCCAGGACCGGCATGCCGTTCACGCGGCGTATCACGTGGTCCTCGGACTCCGTCACCACGGCCTTCTCGCGGAAGGCCTTCCTGCCGCTCACCGGGAAGACCGAGAAGCGGGGGCTGGCGGCCGAGCCGAAGAGCACCAGCGCCGCCCTCGAGGCCCAGGCCGCGCCGTTGTAGATGACCCTGGGGGAGCGGGCCGAGGCGGCGTAGTCCGAGGCGAGGCAGCCGAAGAAGGGGAGCCCGCCCGCGATCTCGTCCAGGGAATAGCAGATGATCTCCCCTGACGCGCACCAGGGCAGGAAGGGCCCGAAGACCATGCCCACAGCGGGCCGTTCGCGCAAAACGCCCAGCGCGTCGGAGTACATGCCCTCGCAGGGGCCGCGCACCTCGTCCTCCATGGGATCCGAGAGCGCCGCCGCCATGCGCACGTCCGGGCTGGTCAGGACGGAGACGGTCAGGAGGGTGCTGTCCAGCGCGCCGGAGCAGGCCGAGTGGAGGAGCGTGTTTATGCCAACCGTGGGAAAAGGGAGGGCGCGGCACACTGCCGAGCACGCCCCGGTCTCCACGAAGGCGTTGTCGCAGTGGACCACGCCCAGCGCGTTCCGGTCGAGGGGGCCCGCTTCCTTTATCTGGGCCGACACTTCCCTGGCGGCCAGCTCGCCGTCGTCCGCCTCGCGGGTCTGGGCGGAGATCATGCGGATCACGCGGAGGCTACCGTCTCTGCCGAGAGCCTGGGCTGGGCCGCCTGGAAGGCGTCGACCACCCGCGGGTCGAAGGCCGTGCCCCTGCCGCCGGCTATGACCAGCGCCGCCTCGGAGAAGGGCAGCGGCTCCTTGTAGGTCCTCGCGTCGAGAAGGGCGTCGAAGACGTCCGCCACGGCCATGATCCGCGCGCAGAAGGGGATGGCGTCGCCCGCGAGCCCGTCCGGGTATCCCTTGCCGTCCCAGCGCTCGTGGTGCGAGAGAGCCATCGTCACGGCGAACTCCCGGAAGCCGGCGCAGCGGGGGACCTCTTCGAAGGCGCGGCGCAGTATCTCCGCCCCCACGGTGGTGTGGGTCTTCATGACGTTGAACTCGTCGTCGTTCAACAGCGAGGGCTTGAGGAGGATGAAGTCGCTTATGCCTATCTTCCCGATGTCGTGCAGGGGGGCCGCCCTGGCCATCATGTCGGCTGAGAGCCCGTTTAGCTGCCCCGGGCAGGACCCGGAGGCTAAAAGCTCGTCAGCGAGCGCCCTGACGATCCTGGCCGATCGCCTGGAGCCCCCGAAGCTCTTGGCGTTCCTGTGCTCTATGATGTCCGCGAAGGAGGTGATCAAGGCGTCCTCCAGGTCGCGGGCCCGCGCGTCCACGTTACCGTCCGCTTCCACCAAAGCCAGGTGGGTCTCGATGCGGTGGATGAGGATGTCCCTTTCCGCGGGCTTCCCTATGAAGTCGGAGGCCCCGGCCTTCAGGCACTTGAGCTCCGTCTTCACGTCGTGGCTGGCGGTCAGGAATATGACGGGTATGGAGCGGTTGGAGGCGTCCTCGCGGAGCCTGGCCAGGGTGGCGAAGCCGTCCATTTCCGGCATCTCGATGTCCAGGAGTATCAAGTCCGGCGCGGCCTTGCCGCAGATCTGCAGGGCCTGGGCTCCCGACTTGGCCAGGGAGACGTCGTAGAGGTCCTCTATCTGGATGCTAATCTGCTCGAGGTTGGTCAGGTTGTCGTCCACTATGAGGATGTGTTTCATAGGTTTCCGCCTGGGGGGCGCGGCGGCCATTCGGGTCCGGCTCCCGGCAGGGGGGCGGCCCCGCCTAAGCCTCCGCGGCGGCGCCCTCGCGGCGCCCCCGCGCTTCGGCAGGCGCGGCGGCCCTTGACAGCGCGTAGATCGTGAAATCCTAGCAAATCCGGTGGCCAGGCGCAAGCCTGGCCGATGCACAGCGGAGGAGTCCTCGGGGCCGTCCGAGGCTAGGATTGGCGGGCGCCGGGACTTAGGTCCCGGGGACCCGGGTGCCTGAAGCCGGCCGGGCGGGAGGGCGCGAACCGGGCGGGGCGCCTGGCCCGAGCGCCGGGCCAGCGAGCCGAGGCCGAGGCCGGGGGCCCGTGCGCTGGCATCTGACAGGAGCCCCCGGAGCCCCCTTTTCGGGGCGGGCCCGTGGTTCGGGAAGAGGCGGCGCCGCCCGTCGGGCGCTCAGGACCTCTTCCTGGCCTTGGCGGACTGCTTGGAGGGCTTCGGCGCCTTGGCGGGAGCCGGCTTCTTCCCGGCTTTACCGGCCGTAGCGGCCTTACGGCCAGCAACTGGCTTCGCGGCCTTAGCGGCTTGGGCCTTAGCTGGTTTCGCGGCCTTTGCGGCTTGGCCCTTCGCGGCCTTTGCGGCTTGGCCCTTCGCGGGCTTCGCGGCCTTTGCGGCTTGGCCCTTCGCTGGCTTCGTGGCCTTCGCGGCCTCTGCGGCTTGGGCCTTAGCTGGTTTCGCGGCCTTTGGGGCTTGGCTCTGCGCTGGCATCGCGGCATCGGAGGAGTCGCCTTCGGCAAGCCCGCCCCCCTCGGGGCAGAAAGGTCCGGTGGCCGCACCGTCCTTCCCAGGCTCCAAGGCCGGGCCCCCTGCAGTCCCCAGCGCTGGGCCGGGCGCCTCCGGGGCAGCGGGGGCCGCGGCTGGGGGAGGCCCCGCCAGCCCGTCCAGGCCAGGGAGGCCCGAGGCGCCGGGACCGGAGAAGCGGCCGCTTCCGGCGGCTTTGAGCTTGGCGGAGGCGGCGGCCAGGGCGTCCGCCCTGGACGAGAAGGTTTTCCCGCGGCCGGTGGGGCTTTCCCGTGGGATTCCCCCGGGGGCGGCCCGGCCTTCCTCCTTCGCCTTGGCGGCCGCGGCGGCGGCCGCCTCCCTCTCCCGCATGGCCTTCACCTCGTTCCAGACGGCGTAGCGCACGTCGTCCAGCCCCTCGCGGGTGACCGAGGAGAAGGCCAGGATCCTCTCGCCGGGAAGGGCTTCGGAGAGCGCCCTGAGGGCCGGGGGGCCCTCGGGGAGGTCCATCTTGCTGATGGCCAGGAGCTGGGGCTTCCTGAGCATCGACGGTTCGTAGCGCTTAAGTTCCAGGCGGATAGATTCAAGATCCTTCAAGGGCTCTTCCGGGTTGAGCCTCGTCGGGTCCAGCACGTGCAGGAGCGCGCCGGCCCGGGAAACGTGCCGCAAAAACTCGTGGCCCAAGCCCAGCCCTTCCGAGGCCCCGTCGATAAGGCCTGGGAGATCGGCTATGACGTAGGATGAATCCCCGACGCTCACCGTCCCCAGCACCGGGGCGAGGGTGGTGAAAGGGTAGTCCGCTACCTTGGGGGTTGCTGCGGAGAGCCGGGAGATCAGGGACGACTTGCCCACGTTGGGGTAGCCCACGAGGGCTGCGTCGGCCAGGAGCCGCAGCTCCAATACGATCCTCTTCTCCTCGAAGTCCCCGCCGGGCTGAGCGAAGCGCGGGGTCCTGAACCCGGGCGAGGCGAAGCGGGCGTTGCCCTGGCCTCCCCTCCCCCCCCTGCACACCGTGAAGGAGTCCCCCGCCCCGGGCAGGTCGGCCAGGAGCACGCCCGTCTCGGCGTCGATAACCGCCGTCCCGGCCGGCACTTTCAGCACCAGGTCGTCCGCAGATTCCCCGGTGCGGTTCTTGCCCATGCCCGGGGAGCCGTTTTTAGCCGAGAAGTGCTGGTTGAAGCGGTACCTTAAAAGCGTTTCCCTCTGGTCGCCGGCGACTACGACCACGTCACCGCCGCGGCCCCCGTCGCCCCCGTCGGGTCCGCCCTTGGGCACGTACCTCTCGCGCCTGAAGCTCACGCATCCCGGGCCGCCGTGCCCGCTCTTGACCCATATCTTGGCGCGGTCCACGAACTTCAAGGCGTCCTCCCTCCACGGCGGCTGGAAAAAGCCGGGGGAGGCCCCCGGGCAACGGGAAAAAGGCCGGGGGAGGCCCCCGGGCCACGGGACAAGGCCGGGGAGGCCCCCGGGCACCGGGAAAATGGCCGGGGAGGCCCCCGGGCCCCGGGAAAAAGGCCGGGGAGGCCCCCGGGCAACAGTAAAAAAGGCCGGGGGAGGTCCCCCGGCAAGATAATTATAGCATTTCCCCGGCCTCGGGGCTAAGGGAAAACCCGTTCAGCCCCTTTCCGGAAGGGACAGGGGGGGGCTCAAGGGCGCGGGATCCTGGGCACTGGGCCCTGGAGCGCTGGCGGATTGGGCACGGGGACCTGCAGCGCTGGCGGATTGGGCACGGGGGGAGGCGTGCGCGAAGGAGGGGGCCTTTGACAGGGCTCGAAGCGCGGCATTATTATGGAGGCCAAGCTTCGGCCCCTCACCCCGTCCTTGAACCAGAGCTGGTTCCCGAGACCCTCCGAGGCCACTCTGGGATCCCCTGGCGGATACCCCGGGTAATCCCCTGCCTTGAAGGCGGCAAGGTCTGCCTCCCCGTCCTTGGAAACGGCGTAGCGCCCTCGAGCCGTTGCCCCCGGAATGTCCGGGCTTTTTCAAATTCCCTCCTTGCTCGGCCGGCCACGAAGGCTTTCAGCGGCGCAGGCCGCTGGCGAAAAGGCGTTCCCCGGAAAGGCGTTCCCCCCCCCGGAGGCTTCAGTGGACAGGCTTGCCATATGCCCGGTAGCCATCGTGGCGGAACGGAAGATCCTGGAGGCCATGGAGCAGGGGGCGTTCGACGGGCTTCCCGGTTACGGCAAGCCTGAGCCGGAGGACGAGTTCGCGGGGCTCCCCGACGAGGTCAGGCTGTGCGCGAGGATCCTGAAGTCCAGCTCGGACATGGAGGGCTGGGAAAGCCGGATGCTGTCCCCCTCGGTTTCCGCCCTCCTCGGCCCGGTCCCCGAGGGCCCGCGGGAGGCCTTCAGGGGCATTGAGCGCCTGGAACTGAGCCTCAAGGAGCGGCCTTCCCGCAAGGCGGGGGCCTCCTCGGAGTCGGCGGGGGCAAGCGGGGCCCCCGAGAGTCCCAGGGCCGGCCGCCTCCTCGGCTCCCCCTACCTCGGGAGGATCCTCGCCAGGCTGTTCTGACATTTTATAGGCCGAGGGCTGAGGGGTGGGGGCGCGACTGCGTCGGGCGGCTTTGAGCGTCCGCGTATCCTTTCCACCCTCTCGACTTCCTGCCTGACCGAAACGACGGCCGCCGGCTCCGTGCCGGTGCCCCGCCGTCCCGGGGGCTTAGCCCGACGGTCGCCGAGGACACGTTAAACTGGACCCCCTGGACGCCAGCCAGGGAAAGGAAAGCGCCACCCCGCAACTCCGTTAGCAGGGCGAAGAGCTTCAGTGCGGAAGGGGTCCATGCCTGGGGCCAGGCTAGGTTCCGTGCCAAGCGGGCCCTTTGTCGGAATTAGGGCTGGATCGGACTCCCCGTGCGGGCTGTTTCAATGTTTCCATGATGCCGTTTCTAACCTTGAGGTGCTCGTAAGTGCGCGGCTTACCGGAACGGGCAACGTCTTTCAACCCGTCTATCCCATCCGAAAGGAACCGTTCACGCCATTTCTTCACCGTGTTGACATGCAGGCCGAGCACATCGGCGATGTCGTAGCCGTTCTTTCCATCGTGGCCCATGAGCTCTATCTTATAGCGCATGACCTGGCAAAACGGCGTCGACTGCTTCGCAAGGGCGCGAGCATGGTAGCCATGACCAAGGCATTGGTAATGGGGTGAACAGCTATACGGGCCATACTCTATACTCCTTCTGGCCCTAACATAACGCAAAAAATAATGTTTAAGAGCAATTAGATATAACTATATATATTTATACCAACGCGCATTTTTGCTGTTGCACACTGGCTGGCACTCTCTGGGTACCCGGAGAGGGCAGATGAAGGGAAGAAAGGGTTTTTGCAGCGGAATCAAGGTTTTGCCGGGAACGGGGGCGGGCTCTCCCGCTCTCTACGCGTGCCGATGTCCCGCTTCGTCTCTCCGTCCTCCCGTCTCGCCGTCTACCAGTCTACCCGTATGCCCACGCCGGTCGATAAGGAATGCGGGCTGACCGCGAGCGCGCGCCAAAAAACGGGGAGGCGGCAGAACACCTGGAGCGAAGCCGGGCTACGGGAAAGGGATGCCGAACCAGCTTCCGCTGAGGCGGGCTGGCGCGTCTTGCTCTTGGTTTCGCGATTCCCGTCGAGCGGCGAGACCGCACGTCAGGGACCGGTGGGGCCGTTAGCGACATCGGTGTCGACGAAGCGCGCATCCACCTGTGTTCTGCCGCGTATGGCCACGGCGAGGCAAATTACTTCGCGTCGGGCGGCCCTGTAGGGTCCGGCGTAGTCCCTGCCCCTAATCTGCTCTTCGGCTCTGTCGAGGGCGGCGGACAGCTCATTCTTCTTCGCTTTCTTTTTCGCCAACTTCCGGTCTTCATTCGTTACCCCGGAGGCCTTTTTTCCTGTTTTGCGCCGATAGCTGTATTTCAGCTCGATTATAACGCAGACCTCGTTTCGGAGGAACAAGGTGATGCCTGACCGGCCTTCGCCTCCGGCAGGTTCACTCAGGATGAAAAACCCAGCGGATAGAAGAGAAGCGTGGAGTATCGCGTGATAAATTTTTTCGGCGTCAGAGCGCTTAGAGGGAGCATCCGGTTGTTCGGCTTGCTTGGCTGTCGGGTGCTGAAGGTACGAGATTGATACGAAAAGGCCATGCAACATCCTGACTATTTCTTTAGAGTTCTTTTGCAACAGGGCGTTCGGAAGATTGTCCGATAAATCGCTTACATATTTTTTGTTCCAGCTTGAAAATATCATTGAAGATGACAGATTTTAAGTCTATGCCTACTTCAGTGTTTGGAATTGTGAACGTGTATGCCCTTTCCAGTGCTGAGATATTATTCACAAGTACTGGTATATCGATAACTTTGTCGATTGTCAAATAACCGCTGTGGAACAGAACCGGCACCGGGCCAATGCCGTAGATATCGGTTTGTGTGATTTGCTTCTCAGGATAGACGGAGAAGCCCGGCTCGCGGAAGTCCAGTATTTTGTCCCTAAAAAGGGAGGAAAGCAAAGACGGTTTTCCAGGCAACGGCCAATACGAGCCCAGTTGATTTTTGTAAAAAAACCTGATGATAGAGTAAGGGTTAAGAACGTTTTCTTTTCCGAGCCAGTTGTAGCCGTCGTACCATTCCAGTATTTTATCTTTCAGATCGCCTACGTCAGCGCCGGGAGGGAGCTGTCCGTTTGCTTTCAGTTTCGTGAGCGTCGCCTCGAACCTGTCTTCAAAAAGTACGTTAAATTCGTGAAGGGTGAAACCGCAAATTCCCGCGAATTTCTCGTCAAGCGAAATGTCTATGAAATTGTTGGCCCCGGAGTCAACCGCGGTCATGGCGAACCTGGTTATGCCCGTGACGAAGGTGAAGCGGATGAATATCAGGTTCGTTTTTATTGATCTGTAAAAATCATGCAGGACATTCCGGCAAGCCAAGGCGAGATTTCTGTCCGATATATGATCTGTAACCGGAGCGTCGTACTCGTCAACCAGGATGACCGCTCCGACACCGTGCTTTTTCGAAAGTCCTTTCAAAAGCTGCCTTAGAATCTCGCCGCATGAGCCATTGGTTATGGACAGGTCATTATCAACGGCCATTTCCGTTAATTTTCTTTTGATCATGCCGATAAGGTCGTCCGGAGTGGATATCTCGTCAAAGGCCATGTTGAACAGCAGGACCGGGTGCCGTTCAAAGACGTAGTCGCCTTTTGGTGCCGATCCACAGGTCCTTGAAGATTTCCCGGTCGCCTTGGAACAGCTCCGATATGGTGTCAAGCAAAAGCGTCTTGCCGAAACGTCTGGGCCTCGACAGGAAACAGCATTTGGAAACCTTCATCATTTCGTGGACATATTCGGTCTTGTCGGCATAAAGCTGGTTGTTGAGAATGATTTCCATAAAGGTCGGATCGCCTTGAGGCAGATCTTTCTGTTCCATGTTCCCTCACCTTGAGCCCGGACGCTTGAAGGTCCGGAAACTCTGCCCGCCAGGGGGCCGTTTAGCTCGTACGCGTAAGCGTCGGCAGGCGCGCTTCAACCGTCAAAGGTTATCATACCATAATCAGACCTTTATGGCCAATCCGAGTTTCTTTAGCGGGTATTGCCATTCTGATTAAATATAAGATTAATATCCAAGATATGGCCTTATTATATAAGGATTTTTTGCTACGCTTTTTAAAATATTCAACTAGAATGGCAATAGTAAATGTTTGGTGTGATTTTGATTTAGCTGTTACTCCGCCCTATCTGGACACTTCGGTTGCTTATTCCAATGATTGTTCAAGATTTCAAAAAATACATGGTTGAA
Organism: Deltaproteobacteria bacterium; assembly: GCA_031267005.1. Classification (GTDB taxonomy): domain Bacteria; phylum Desulfobacterota; class Desulfarculia; order Adiutricales; family Adiutricaceae; genus JAIRZX01. The sequence continues at coordinate 74 of JAIRZX010000045.1, read as the reverse complement.
ATATCCCCATAAAATTTTATCATTTCTTGAAATAAATATTCAGATAGTGACTAAATTATATCTGTAACTAACAT
>JAIRZX010000027.1 GCA_031267005.1 Deltaproteobacteria bacterium | reverse complement strand
TCCCGGCCTCCCCTGGCTCCCCGTCCCCCTGCCCCTCCCGGCCTCGCCGACCTTTGCCGACCCCAGGCCTTTTTAGACGGCCACTGCCTATCCTGCCTCCCCTGTCTCCCCGGCTTTCTCGTTTTCCCCATAATCCCCCTTCCCCCCGACCTCTGAGATCTCTATCCCCTCCGTCTGCAGCAGGCGAGCCCTCCGCCGGGCGCGGCGGACGGCGCTTGCCGCCAACGCGCCCAGAAGGAGGGCGGCCGCCCCCGCGGTCGTCAGATTGGCCCACCTGAAGCCCACGAAGCGCACCCTGGCCTTGAACGCCCCGCTGTCCGGGGCGCCCGAGATCCTTAAGCCGTGGAAGTTAACCGGATCCCGGCGCACGAAGAAGGACAAATGCACAGGGCTGTCGAGGGGATCCCGTTTCTGCCAGTAGGTTCCGAGGGCCAAGGCAACTTTCTTCCCGTCGACCGAGACCTCTATGTCCTGGAGGCCGGGATAATAGAGGACGTCCAGGAGCACCTCCCCCTCCGGGCCGCCGGAAGCCCGGTAGTATTCCCCCAGATCGGCTTCGAAGCTCCAGTCCCCGGCCTTACCCCCCCGCCCGAGGGCGGCGCGGCCCGGATCCGTCCAGAGGCCGGGGGGAGCCCCGTCCGCCGGGGGGACGCGGAGGTAGGCGTCCTGGCTGTAGACCAGCCTCGACACGGAATACGCCGTTCCGGTGTCCATGTTAAGCGGGGAAATGTCCTTAATCGTCCTCGGGTAGACGTACGGAACCCCCGATGCGAACGCGAGGGCGATCAAAACCATGGACGCGACGGATCTGGAGGCCGGGGAAAAGCCCGGACTCCGCGCGAAGAAGGCTTTGAGCGCCAGCGCCCCCGCCGCGGCGGCCGCGAGCGTGAAGAGGCTAAGGAGCCTGTAAGGGAACTGCGCGATGTCTATGTATTTTAATGGAGGCAGGAGGAACGCCTCCGGGCTGGCGATGACGAAGAGGACGAGGCCGGCGGAAAGCGCGAAGGGAAGCGCCCAGGACGAGCGCCTTCCAGGAAGGAAATACAGAAAGGCCCCGTACGACGCGAGGGGGAGCACTCCGGCCTGGAACCTGGACGCTATCTCCAGGTTGGACCTGAAGTTCCAAGAGCTGTCGGTCAGGCTGAAGAATCCTAAGACCGGCGTCATGTACCCGCTGGACGCGGTGGAGGCGCCGGAGCCGAAATAGCTCTTGATGACCAAATCGCCGTAGAAGAGGACCGGGCCCATGTACCACATGGACAAGACGATCGCGCCCGCTGCCACTGAACCGGCGGCCAGGGCCTTTCTCGCGAAGGGCCATACCCTCGGGGGAGGGCCCGGAGGCTTGGAGGTCCCGGACGCCGGGGAACTACCGGAAGTCCCGGCAGGTCCCGAAGGGGCGGCTGGGCCTGAAACGGCCGAGCCGGACGCTTTCCGCCATGCCGCGCGCCGCGCCAGGGCGCAGGCGACGGCCAGCAAGAGCACGACGGCGTAGAAAAAGAGGAAAAAGACGCCCGTTATGAGATGCGCGTGCAGTAGAGCCGCAGTGGAGAGCGCCGCCAGGGCCCAGAGCCTCAGGGACGCGAGAGGGAGCGCCCGCAGGTTGTAGTACGTGGCCATCGGAAGGAGCGCGAAGGCGAAATATTCCGCGAAGGCGCCCCTCAGCACCCTGTCCGTCGAAAAGTACGGGGCCGTCACGAACAGGAAGGCCGCCAGCGCCGCGCACCTGTCCGATAGGGTCAGGTAGCGCCCCAACTTGAAAGAGTACACGAATGCCAGCGCCAGGAGGAAAACCGAGACGGACGTGAACCCGTCGATCAGATCCCCCAGGACGAGGGCCCCGGCGGCTACGGCGCCGTGCGCGAGCGGCGAGTAGAACTGGTGGAAAGGGTTCCCGAGGCCGTCGTCCAGAATCGGGGAGACCCTGGGGGGGAAGCTCATGTCCAGCAAGCCTTCGGCCATGCTGGCGGAGAGGACGATGTGGTTAGCCTGGTCCTCGGCCAGGACGTCCCTCCTGCCGTCGAAAGTCGCCTCGGCCCCGCTAAGGGTCGCGGCAGCCAGGAGCGCTACGGCCCAGAGCTTTACCGCGCCCTTCTTGAACCCGAAAGCGGTCCGCGTCCAGCCCCGCGGGGCGGCCAGGCCCATCCGCTACTCCCCTTCCGCGCCGGACGGGAGCCCTGCGATCCCAGCATTTTGGGATATCACGGCATTCCCTCGCTTCAGGCGCTTCCCGGCCCTTGCCCGCAAGGGGGCCGCCGCAGCCCCGGCCATCAGCAGGGCAAGGGACAACGCGCTCACGCGGTTAGCCCAGCGGAAGCCCGAAAACCTCGCCCGGACCTCCAGCGAGCCTTCCCTCGGAGCGCCGGTAAGCTTCAGGCCGTGGAACGCCCCCGGCTCGGAGGTGAAGTTCTGGCGGACCGCGTCCCGCCTCTGCCACCAGGTGCCCAACTCCAAATCCGCCGGAAGGCCGTCCACCCTGACGTCCACCTCCTGGAGGCCGGGGTAGTACAGGACGTCCAGGAGCACCTCCCCCTCAGGCCCGCCGAACTCCCGCCGGTACTCCGCCAGATCGGCCTTAAAGGTCTTGTCCCCGGGCATTCCTGCCCCCGCGAGGGCCTTCCGTGCCGGGTCCGTCCATAAGGTGCCGGGGGGGGGGGCAGGCCTCATGTAGTCGGTGTCGCCGTATTCCAGACCGGGCCCGGATACGACTGAAGCCGCGTCGAGGCGGGTAACGCTCGCGTACCGGAAACTCTTCGGGTACAGGTAAGGCGAGGCCAGGGCCAGGGCCAGGGCCCCCAGCGCCATGACGGCCACGCGCTTAAGCGCCGGATCGAAGCCGGGCCGGAGGGCGAAGAAGCCCTTCAAGGCCAGCGCCCCCGCTATCGCGCCCGCGAGGGTTAAAAGGGAAAGGAACCTGAACGAGAACTGGGCTACGTCCAGGCTTCTTAGGACCGGCAGCCCCAGTAGCGAGGGAGCCAGAATGAGGGCCAAGACCAGCGCCGCCGCGGCCATAAAGGGCCGGGCGTAGACGCCGCCGGCCCCCGGGCTCCGCCGCGCTCGGAGCCAGGCGAAGGCGCACAGGGACGCGCACGCGAGAAATCCCGCCTGGAATCGGGAAAAGTCGGAAAACTGCTCGCTCCATGCGAAGGGCATGTCCCGGACGCTCAATACCGCCAGCACCGGCGTCATGTAGCCGCTCTCGACGGCCTTGAAGGATTCCGCCAGGATCCCCTGTTTCATCACGAGATCGTCGTAGAGGATAACCGGTCCCATGCAGTACATAGAAAGGAGCAAGGCGGCCGCGGCAACCGATGCCGCGGCCAGGGCCTTGCGCGGGAAGGCGCGTTTCAGCCTGGACCCCGCGCGGGAAGGCGCCTTTACAGTGCCGCCACCGGCGGCTGCGGGGTCCGGAAAGGCAGAGTCCGGAGCGGCAGAGTCCGGAGCGGCTGAGTCCGGAGCGGCAGAGTCCGGAGCGGCGGCGTCCGGGACTGGTGCCGGGCTTGGAGCCGCCCCCGGCCTCGCCCTTGACGCCTTTTCCGAAGCGGCGAACGCCGATATCCAGGAAAAAAGTATGAACAGGGCGCAGAAAAGCAGGTAGTAGAATGCCGTGACGGCGTGCGAGAGCATGAGCGCCGCGGTCGCCAAAGCCGCCAGGGCCCAGCGCCGGTAAGAGCGCAGCGGGAGGGCGCGGAGGTTAAGGTAGGTCACCGCCGGAAGCAGGCAGAAGGCGAAGTATTCCGCGTAGGCTCCCCGGAGGGTCCTGTCGGCGTGGAGGTAGGGGGCCAAGGCGAACAGCAGCGCCGCGAAGGCCGCGCATTCCCGGGATCCGGTAAGGTAAAACCCCAACCTGTACATGGACGCGAAGGCGAAGGCGAGGAGAAGCGCCACGGAAGCCGAATAGCCGGCGACCGCGTCGCCGCAAAGGACGGACGCCGCAGCCGCTGCGGCGTGGGCCATGGGCGAGTAGAACTGGTGGTAGGGGTTCCCGAGCCCGCCGCTAAGGAGCGGCGATACCCGCGGCGGGAAAAATCCTTCCCTCAAGCTCTCCCCGGCGCTCGCGACCAGGTACAGGTGGTTGTACTGGTCGAAGCGGAACGCGTCCCGGCGCCCGTCCGAGACGGTCTCCGACCCGCAGAGGACCAAGGCGACCGCGAGGGAAACGGCGCACAGCCCGGCAACGCCGGAAAGCCGCCGTCGCCGCCGGCGGCCTCCGCTTGGGGCTGGCGCCGCCGTCCGGCGTTCGGCCTTGGCGCTCACGCTTCCGCCCCTGCGCCGGCCCGCCCGGCACCGACGGCAGAGCCGCCGCGGCGTGACCGCAACCGCCCGCGCATAAGCGCCGCGGCGGCCCCGCAAGCCAGGAGCGCCGCGGCGCAAAGGGTAATGACGTTAGCCCAGCGCATTCCCGTAAACCTCACCCGGACCTCTATCAATCCCTTCTCCGGCGCCCCGCTTACCATCAGCCCGTGGAAACCGCCCGGGGACCTCGGCGGGTCGCTGAAGGGCACGGCCCACCGCTCCC
>JAIRZX010000715.1 GCA_031267005.1 Deltaproteobacteria bacterium | reverse complement strand
AAATGCCCGTCATGCACTTGGTGGCCAGGTAAGCGCCGCGGGCCGGGTCGATGTTGTATTTTTCGTAGGCGGCCAGCATCGCCGCGGGGTCGCCGGGGTTGGCCATGGTGATCTGGATGAACTCTACGGCGGCGGGGATGTCGGCGGCGGTGAGTTCGGGCTGGCCCTCGAAGGGGTTCGGCGGGGTCTGGGCGACGAGGGGCGAGGCGGCCATCACGAGGGCGGCCAGGCCCAGCAAACAGGAGAGCTTGGCCAAGATTGAGTTGCGCATGAGTGCTGTTTGACTCCTTCCGCCCTGGGGCGGCGGTTTCCGCGCCCCGAAAGCGGGACGCGCCGTCCCCTCCTCGTTTAGGAGGCCGGGGAGCTGCGGGAAAGGCCGCGGGTTGCGGCCGCGAACGGTGAAGAGGGTTTTCCGGGGGCGCTCCTTCGGGAATCCCGTTATGGCGGCTGCGTATCCGGAAGGGGCCCGAGCCGGGAGCGGCAGGCCCGGGGCCCGCCTGGGGAAAGGCAGTTTAAGCTGCGGGCGGCGGTGAAAGGTCCGGACTGCGGAAAAAGGGATATGCCCTAGCTGGCCGGGCCAAGGCCGGAACCGGAAAGGCCGGATGCTCCAATCGTGGAAGCCGTCGCGGGCGCCGGGAAAAAACGGGCGCGCGCAGGCGGGACGGAGGGGGCGGAAGTGCCGGAAGGGGGCGGAACGGCTGAAAGGGCCGGAAGCGAGCGGAACGGCCGGTTCCGGAAAGGCGGAGCATCAAGGTTCCGCAGGGGCGGCGGCTATTTTCTCAAGGCTTCGAAGATCTGTTCGGAGTGGGCCTTCATGACGGCAAGCTCGTCGGCGGAGGGCAAAAAACGCCTGGAGCCCGTCTGTTCCGCCACGGCGTCCTCGGACATGGGCGCGGGCTCCAGGAGGAGGAACCCCGCGGAGAACTTGGTGTAGACGTAGACGGTGCGGGCCTCGTCCAGGCCGTGGCGCTTGCCTATGGCCGTGAGCCCTGCCCTGTCGGAGTCGGCGGAGATGGCGGCCAGCAGTTCCAGGGCGGCTGGCACGTCCGCCTCGGTTACGGGGGGCTGGGTCCGGAAGATCTCGTCGGGAAACGGGACGTCCTGGGCCCCCAGGGGCTGGGCGGCCAGGGCGGACGCGATAGCCAGCGCCGCCGTAAGGGCTGCGCGGCTCGGGGGTATATTGCGGCGGGAAGTTCTCACGGTTGGATGTATCGGCGCGGAATCGTTTTCAGGACACGCCCGGGCCGGTCTAGTCTTGTCTTGGCTTGTCTTGCCTTGCTTTGCTTTGCCTTGTCTTGTCCGGCCGGGCCGGAGCCTGCCAGCTCGGCGGGGGAGTATTGCCGGTCCGGAATGCCAAGGGCTTTAGGCCTTGGGCGTCTTCGAAAAACGGGCGGGGCAAAGGGGAAGGCGTGGAGGAAGGCGTGGAGGCGCAGCCGGGCGAAAAGGGGTTGACGGGCCGGCCGGGGGCGGCCGAGAAGGCGGAAAGCCTGTCACGGCCCTTCGGGCGGGATGGCCGGTGCGGGCCGGAGCCGGCCTCGTCTGCGGGGACAATTATAGGGGGCGGCGGGGGAAAGGCAAGCCGGCGGCAACGCAAGGCTCTCCGCGCCGAGGCTTTGAAGCTTCCGGCGCCTCCGCTCGGACTTTCCGGGGGCGGCGAGGGATTAGGGCGGCCCGGGCGCCCGGCTAGCGGCCCCCTCCCCTGAACCTCAGGATATTTGCCCGGAGGCCTCTTATCAGGTTCATCTCGGAGGGGGAGGGAACTGCCAAGGGGGTCCCGTATTGCGCCTCTACGGCCGCGGCTCCCGGGCCCCCGCGGCCCAGCATCTTCAAGCCGATGGCGCTCTTCATGATGATGTACTCGCCTCTGGAGGCGCTCAGGCGGTGCCTTTTGAAAATCTGGGCCTTGGCTTTGTCGGGGGGAAGATCTGTCGTGAAGAACTCGAAGGCGGGGCCCATGTCGGCGGCGGTGAGCGGCGGCTGGCCAGCCAGGACGGGAACGGGGTCGGCAGTCTTCCGGCCGGTGGTGAGCACGCACGACGAGGCTGCCGCCGCGACGGCCGCGAGCGCCGGGATCAGGACGAGGATGCGGGGGACGGAGGCTTTAGTGGTCACGGTGTCACCTGTCGCTCCCGCCGTGCCGGGGGGCGGCGGGAAGTCGTGTATTCCGATGCTGGCGGCCGTCGGCGATCTCGCCGTAACGCGCCTTTGCGGCTAAAGGCCTTGAAGGGGCGGGACGGGACTGCGCAGGGCCATTTCGCGGCCCCTGCGCCGGATTCGCCCCACCCGTGCGGCGGGGGCGGCGCAATGCGGCGCCGGGCGCTGCGTCCGGCAGGCGCGAACGCCTCTTGACCGCGGGGGCCCGGCGGGCGGAGGCGTTATCCCGAGGGGTCCGCCGCGGCGCGGCGGGAAGGCTTTGGGGGCCGGGAGGCGGACGGCGTCCAGGGGGCCAAGGCCTTTCTCGGGGCCCAAGCGGCGCCTTGCCGGGGAAAAAAGGCCGTCCGGCATCCCCGGGCGGCCGGCCCGGATGGAGTCCGCCCGAAGAGATGGGCCAGTCCGCGGAAAAGGGCCCGTCCCGGGAAAGGCGGCGACTTGGTTCGGAGGCCTGAGGGGGCCCGTCGGGCTGTCACGATGCCGGGGAAGAGGCTCGGGAGCGCGCGGAACGGAACGCCGGGAGCGGGGGGGCCGGAAGTCCGCTACTCGGCGGGGGGCTGCAGGGCAGCGGCTATTTCGTCCAGGTGGGCCCTTACGATTTCGAGCTCCTCGGGAGAGGGGCTGGCAAGCCTCGAGCCCATGGCCGCTTCGGCTTCGGCGTCGGGGAGCTCGCCCGCTTTGATCTCGGCTGCTCCCGCCAGGCACTTGGCGCGGGCGAAGGCCACGCGCTCTGGGGTGGTGCCGTGCGCGGCGGCTATTTCTTCCAGGATCTTGCCCTCGAGCCCTTCCGCGGAGGGGGCCGCGAGCTGCCGGACGGCCTCGAGCGCCGCGGGCATGTCGCTTTCCCCTAAAGGGGGCTGGCGGCGGAACAGCCCGTCGGTGGGCGCGGGAGGCGGCTGGTCGCCGGGGAACATCGCCGCCCAGATGGCGTCCAGGTGCGGCCTTATGGTTTCCAGCTCGGCCGGGGTCGGCCGCGCGAGCCTGGTCCCCATAGCCTCCTCTACCGCCTCGTCGGAAACCTCGCCGGTCTTGAGGATGACTGCCCCCATGGTGCATTTGGCGTGCGCGTAAATGACGCGCCCCGGCTTCAGATCGTGCTTTTCGGCTATCTCCTCGACGCCCTCTCCCCCGCTCCCCTGGTAGGACGTTGAGTTCAGCATGACGATGGCCTCGACGGCCGCCGGGATCTCGCTTTCCTTAAGCGGGGCCTGGTTGCGGAACACGGGCTCCAGGGTCGCTGCCAGCTGTTGCTTCAGGGCCTGCTCTTCGGCCTGCCGACGGTCCTGGGCCTGTTCCAGATTCTGCTCTTGCGCCTGGGCCGGTTCTTGGGCCGGTTCTTGGGCTTGGGCTTGGGCTGGAAGCGGGAAGGCCGGGGCCGCGAGGAACAACGCCGCGGAGGCGAAGAACGCCGGGAGAAGCGCCGTCAAGCGCGAGGCGGAGGGCAAAGGCGGGGGCGGGGGGATTTTCATCTGTCTTGCGCGAAGAAACCGCCGGGGTTTGTTCCGGGGAGGAATCGCGACCTCCTTTCGCCGCGGCAGGGTGCGGGGGGATCAGAGCCGGGCTTCTCGGGTTGGGCACCATGATATTACCACATGCCGGCGCTCGAGGAGATCCCCCTTGATTCGCCTCAAGGCAAGCGGCGCCGCAGGTATGCTCCGGAAGGGGCCCCCCGGGGGGAGCGGGCCCGGGCGGGCGCCGCCCGTCCGCCCGTCCGCCTTTCCGCCAGCCGCCCAGCCCCCTCGCGCTAGCGCTTGCCCCCCGTCCCCTCGTCGCCTATGAGCCACGCGGCGGCGATAGCCGCCTGGTGGGGTCTGATAAGCTCTAGCTCCTCACTGGTCGGCCGGGCGAGCGCGGTCCCGGCCTGGGCCACCACAGCCGCGTCAGGGAGCTTGCCGCCCGCCGACAAGACGTTGACGCCCATGGTGCATTTCTGGACGGCGAAGCTGAGCCTCTCGGGAGTCATGCCGTGCCTTTCGGCCGAGGATCTGAGGACTCGGTCGGCCGTCGGCTGGTCCTCGATGGCGTCTTCGGAGTCCAGCCGGAGCAGGTACTCGATTACCGCCGGTATCTCCGACTGTTTTAGGGGGGGCTGGTTTTCGAAGAGGGCCCTCCTCTCCGGGTCCTCCGCCGCGGCGGCCGCGGGGGCAGGCGGGGGGGTGGTCGCCGCCAGGGCGGCCCTGGCGGTTGCGGGGGTGGCGGCGGCGGGCCGACGGCGCCGTGGCGGGGTCGAGCAC
>JAIRZX010000714.1 GCA_031267005.1 Deltaproteobacteria bacterium | reverse complement strand
TCCATCAGATTGTTCATCGCCGAAAACACTGACAATTGGGCGAATTTGGTAATTCCGGTTATGAAAACACGATCTATCATGTTTTCGCATGATTTCAACGCGTTGTAGAAACCGTGGAGCGTCCTTGTCGCGACTTTAAGACTGGCCGGATCAGTAAGGTTGTTGATTATAGGCGCGTCGTATTCGTCGATAAGTACTATTATCTTTCTCCGATCCGCTACCAGCCCATCTTCAATTTGGATACTTTGGGTAACTATCGGGATATCCGCAAAATTTCTGTAAAGAGTTTCAATCGTTTGGGTAAGGCTGGCAGCCGAGTTCCTTTCCTTGATAGCGAACCCCCTGACTTCTGCGAAAAGTTGAAGGAATGTGGCAAGGTTTTGGTCCAGCGAGGACGGGTCGTCCCCGAAAGCGTTCATGCTGATCCTCAGCACGTGCGAACGGTGCCACTCGGCGTCCTTGCGCAACTTGTCTATAGCGAGTCCGGAAAAAAGCTCCTTCCTTCCGGCAGCTGCCTCCTCCAGGGTATCGATCAATAGCGTCTTGCCGAATCGTCTGGGGCGGGAAAGAAAAAGGAGTGTACTGGGGCCATCAAGAATTTCGCGGACGAATTTTGTCTTGTCCACGTAAATGTAGCCCTCGTTCCTCAGTCGAGAAAAGTTGGCTATGTTGATGCCTATTCCCGGGATATCCGGACCGTCCGCATTCGTCATAGGTACCTCCAGAGGCGCTCTGTCCTACCGGGAGCCGACCTGCCGAGGGACGTAGTCCCATCGACAAACTTAAACCATTTTACTTTAATAGAATGCCGGAAGCAAGCTGAGGGGAGAGGCGGAGATGGGGGCGTAAGCCTTCCGGCCCCGTTTTGCAGCGTATTCTCGACCGGGCCCTGGCAACCTATGCTACATCAAAGGATTGCCTGGTGTATGGCAACAAAAGCACGCTGGAGAACAGGTATTCTAAATTATGTTCAGGTATAAGCAATTCCAATGCAAAACATAAGCATTTATGACGCCGCCGCGAAAAAACAGCCCGGCGGAACTGGAGCGGTTTGACACCTAGTTCCTGCCGAAAATTATTCGATTGCGGCGGGACAGTAATAGACAAACAACTTGATATAGTTCATCTTAATTAATAAAAGATATCTTTCTTCACTATTATGCTCTAGGTCTTCAGCATAACCTCCTGTCCCAGTCGAATTATTGCGGCGGCGTCATTTATGGAGCTGGCACATAAGCATTTATGGGGCGGGCAACTGAACGGAAAGATGCTATGGTTGGGAGGAAAGGAGACACAAGAAGTAACGCACGCACAGCCGAACGCCCCGGCATCTACCGGCATCAACCCCGTTGAGGTTGTATTCCTGCATACCTGGATTAACAGCAGAACAATGCCTGTCATCCGTGCCGAACTAACCAAGACAGTGCTCCTGAGCCGGGAGGGCATGAGGGACACGTCATCGGCAAGGCTCTCCTGACGAGCCCGGACACGGTCGGGAGCGGGGCAAACGGTTAATGGAGCACGGGGTTGAGGGTCTCCCGGGGGCACGAGCGTCTATATTCGTAAGTTCGCCGGGGGGGCCCCGTCCAGTCCCTGACGCGTCGCAGTCCGGTTCCGGAAGCCTCCCGGCCTGCGGATGGCCGTTCCCGAGCCCGAGCCCGAGCCCGATACCGATACCGGGGCCGTCGCAGCGGCGCGGCGCGGGAAGGAGGCCTCAGGGCAGGTACGCTACGCTCTCAGGCGACTGACGGTGGACGCTTATGACGGCTGCGGGGGCCGGCTTGTCCCGTGCGTAGGTGCCCGCTATCCCGGTGTTCCCTTCGGGGCTGGCCAGGTATCCCATGGGGTCTCCCGTGGCCATGGCCAGAAGCGCGAACTTCACGGCGTCGTAGGCGGAAACGGAACTCCAGACCGGCTCCACCTTGAATGTCTGGCGGTAGACGTTCGAAAACTCCGCCAGCTGGGCGTCCTTGGGGTCGGGCACCCGGGCCGGCACGCACAGGTTCAGGGTGAACCCCAGCTGCGCGTATGCGGCCCCCACGTCCCTGACGGCCAGGGCGGCCCCGCCGTAGAACAGGGCGCTCTTGAAGTTGGACTCCGGCATGAGGGGGAGGATCTTCAGCGCGGTGGGGCCGGGCACGGCCAGGAGCACCACGTACTTGCGGTTGACCTTGACTCCGGCCAGGAATTCCTCCACCGCGCGGGCGTCGTCCGCGGCCACGCGCTCGACCTTCACGGCCTTGGCCAGGGGCTGTCGCTTCTGGCGGCCCCGGGGCGGGGGATCCTTCAAGGCCCGCTCGAAGGCGTCGGCGAACTCCCCCAGGGCCGGCTCGGACGACTCCAGGACGTAGACGGCGGGCGGGCGCTGGCGGGAGTCCAGGACGCTCAACGCCAGGGCCGCCCCCTGCTCGGTCACCGAAGGGAACAGGGGTATGAACTCCGGCCCCAGCCCCGCCGCGCCAGGGCTGTCTATGAATGGGAGAAGCACCGGGATGCCCAGCCTGCGGTAGTAGGGGGCGCTCTCAACCAAGCTCCCTTCGAAGAGGTGGCCCGCCGCGGCCTTTATCCTGCCGGGGGCGGCGCCCAGGTTGGTCGCGGCGTCCTGCTCCTCGGGGGCCTCCACGAGTTCCGTGCCTCCCCCGAAGCGGCGCTGGGCGAGCCTCGCCCCCAGCTGGGCTCCGCGCCCGAGGTTCGCGAAGGGCCCGGCGCGCGGAGCCACGAACAGAACGGCCGGGGGAAGCCCGCCGTCCGGGGCCGGTGCCGGCGCCGGCGGCTCCGGAGCCTCACCGGCCCCGCCCGGCCCCTCCCCGTAAACTCCGCCCACCGCCTCGGCGGGGGACGTTTCCGGCGGTGCGGGATCAGGGCCGGCGGCGGCCGATCCGGCGCCGCCGGCCTGGGCGACGGCGGGGAAGGCGGCGGGGCGGGACGGGAGGTGTCCCGCGGAGGCCGCGAGCGCGGCGAAGGCGGCTAAAGCGGCCAGGGCCGCGAGAGACGCTGAAGGCGCGGAGGAGGCGGCCGTTGCTCTCGGGGCGGCCGTTGCTCTCGGGGCGGCTGTGGCTTCGAAAGCGACCGCGGCTTCGAATGCGGCCGCGGCTTGGGGGTCGGCCGCGGCCCCCCCGGGGGCCCTTAGCGCCCGGCGACCGCCGTCCCGGCACCGGGAAGCCCGGCTTCCGGCCTCTCTTCCCCGCGGCGCCTCAGCTCCTGTGGGCCTCTTCATCTGTTCCCTCCGTCGTCCCCCGGCCTGCGTCCCCTGATGTAAAGGCGCGCCGGGACGAGATCGAGGCCGAATGCCTCGCGGAAACGGTTCGCAAGAAAGCGCTTGTACGAGAAATGGACGCTTTTCGGGCGGTTGGCGAACAGGACGAAGCTGGGCGGCCCCGTGCCAGCCTGGGTGGCGTAATAGAACTTGAGCCTGGTCTTGCCCACCTGGGGCGGGCTGTGGCGCGCGGTGGCCTCCTCCAGGACCCGGTTCACCTCGGAGGTCGAGGCCTTGAAGGTGAACTGCTCCATGATGCGGTCGGCCAGGGGGAAGACGCGCTCCAGCCCGCGGCCGGTCTTGGCCGACACGGGGAACCAGGGGCACTTCTCCAGGTAGGACATCTTGACAGCGATGTCCCTCTCGAAGGCGGCCTTGGCTGCCTTCTTGTCCTTCACCAGATCCCACTTGTTGAGCAGGATCACTATGGGCCTGCCCTTCTCGAAGGCGTAGCCCGCGATATGGGCGTCCTGGTCCGCCAGGCCCTCGGTCGCGTCCACGAGAAGCACCGCCGCGTCCGCCCGGTCCAGGCTCTTCACGGCCCGCATGACGGAGATCTTCTCCACCCGGTCGCTCACCTTGCCCCGTTTCCTCACCCCGGCGGTGTCCACGAAGACGTAGCGCCTGCCCCCCGACTCCACCTCGACGTCCAGCGCGTCCCGTGTGGTCCCCGGCTTCGAGTCGGTGACGAGCCTGCTCTGGCCGCATAGGCGGTTTATTAGCGAACTCTTCCCCGCGTTGGGCCTCCCTATCACCGCGAGCCGCGGGGCCCGCCGCGGAACCTCTTCCCCGCCGACGGGCCCCCCAGCGGCCTCGCCGCCGCCAGGGCCCTCCGCAACATCGCCGGGACCGGGCACCCACGCTGCCTCCCCGCCGCCAGAGGCCAGCGCGGCGCCGACGGCGGAGCCGTCCCCGCCCGCGCCCGCGTCCCCGGAGGGATCCGTCCCCCCGGAGCCGCCGCCTTCCAGCCCGCCTGATCCTGCGGCCGCGCCGGGAGGGACTCCGCGAGCCGCCCGGCCCGCCCCTCCGGCGGCGGCGCCGAGGCCCCGCGCCTCCGGCGGAAGCTTCCCATCCTCCACCCCGAACTCGCCCGGCGCCGCCCTGCCCTTGCCGCGGCCC
>JAIRZX010000657.1 GCA_031267005.1 Deltaproteobacteria bacterium | reverse complement strand
CGGCAGCCTGCCGGGGCGGCCAAGCGCGCGCTGAGCAGCCTCGGGGCGGGGGAGCTGCAAACGCTGCTGGTGCCCGGGGCGCGGGTTTACCGGATGCGGCCCCGCCGCGGCGGGCTGGCCGGACTGGGGCGGCGACGTTTCCCGCGTCCTGGCGGGCCCTCCCGGCGCCTCTCCGGGCCCGGCCGGGCCTACGGGCGGGGCGAAAGGCCCGGGCGGCCCGGTCGGGGAGGGAGGGCGCGCGCCGACGGGCCAGCCCGCCGCCGGGAGCCAGGACGCCGAAGGGGGCGCCGGACCCGGCGCGGGCGGGAACCCGGCTTCCGCGGCCCGCCCCCCCGCGGCGCCGACGACGAAGGGGCGGGACTGCTCCCCAATCCTCTCCGGGTCGGCTACCGAGGCGGCGGGCACGTAGCTCGATCCTATCCCGAGGGAAGCCAGCACCGCCTTCCCGCGCAGGGCGTCGTCCGCCGCCGCCGGCCCGGAGGGGCCGAAAAGCCCCATGACGCTGCGCTGCTTCAGGAACGCCGGGCGGAAGGCCGCGTATCTACCACTTTTTCTCGTCATAGATGAACTTCAAGCCCTCCATGGTCAAATCGGGGAGCACCTCGCTTATTGCGCCCGTCTGCGCCGCGAACAGGTACGCGAGCCCCCCGGTGGCCACGGTTTTGGGCTCGGGGTCCATCTCGCGGGCGAGCCTGGCCACGAGGCCTTCCACCAGTCCGGTGTAACCCAGGACGAGCCCGGCGTTGAGGCCGCTCAAGGTGTCCTTGCACAGGGCCCTCTCGGGGGCGTGGAACGACTCCATCTTCGGGAGCATGCTGGCCCTCTTGAAGAGGGCCTCCGAGGACAGCCGGAAGCCGGGGGCGATGGCGCCTCCCAGGTAGCTCCCGCCGACCGATACGCAGTCGAAGGTTGTGGCGGTCCCGAAGTCGATGACGATGAGGCTCCCCTTGTGCCTGCGCCAGGCGGCCAGGGACGCCACGACCCGGTCGGAGCCCACCTCCCGGGGGTTCGAGTACTCGAGCTTCATGGCCGACTGGCTCCAGCCCTCCACGAAGATGGGGGCCCGGCCCAGGTAGCGGCCGGAGAAGCGCTCCAGGGCGGGCCGGAGGGGAGGCACGACGGAGGCTATTATGAGGTCCCCCACCTGCCCGAAGGAGAACCCGCCCAGGCGGAGGGCTCCGTCCACCGCCAGGCCCAGCTCGTCGCCGGACACGTCGACCCTGGTGGAAAGACGCCAGTTGCCGGCCATCGAAGAGCCGCGCCAGAGCCCGAACTTCAAGTTCGTGTTGCCGACGTCCATCGTCATCAGCATTGGTGGAGGCCTTCCCCGCGGCCGGCCCTGGGCCGCGGCCGGCGCGGGGTCACCGTGAAGGGGACGCGGCGGCGGCTTGCAAAACATTTTAACGAAAACGGCCCCTTTTAGACAAGGCCGGCGCATCCCGCCATCCCGCCCGAAGGGGCCGCGAGTGCCCCGCAGCCGGCCCTTCCCGGCCGTTTCGGCGGGCTCCAGCGCTGGCGCCAGGCCTTTTCGCGGCGCTTTCCGGATCTGCCCGGGCCGCCGGGGAGCTCGCCCCAGGCCGTTTCGGGGTGGCGTTCGGGAGCGTCGCGCGGCCCCCGGCGCGCCGCCCTCAAACCCAGGAGCTTAGCCCGGTGAAGCGCCAAGGCGGCCCCGCGCCGCTTCGCTCTAGCGCTCCGCGAGAGTTTGGGTTATAAACCAGGAAACCGCAAACCCATAGTTCCAGAACGCTGCGGCCCGCAAACCGGACTTCGGTCCGCATGCTCCCCGCGAGGGCCCGCCGCCCGGAAAGCCCCGGGCCCTCCTCCGCGAGTCCGCCCCGTACGCTTCCAAGCCCCTTGGGGTCCCGCGCCGGCCGGCCAGCCAGCAAGGCAAGGCAAGGCAAGGCAAGGCCGCCGCCCCCGCCGCAAAGGAGCCGCCCCGTGAAAACCCCCGTCCAGAAGAATTCCGCCGCTCCCCTCCCGGCGCCCCGCCGCCGCCCCCCGGCCTCGGCCGGCGCACGGGCGAAGGCCGCAGTCCCGGCCCTGTCCCCGGGGCCGATCTCGGCCCTGGCCGCGGCGGCCCTGTTTCTCGTCGCCGGGAGCCTCGCGGCGCAGGAGGGCCCGCTGTCCTTCTCGCCGGTCGCGGTCAGCTGGACCTTCGAGGCGCGGCACCCCGCCTGCCTGCAGAAGGCCGTGTTCACCGGCACGATAAGCTTTCCCCGGGAGACCGGCGGGAGGGAGACGGACCTGAAGATCGCCTCCATGGCAGAAGAGTGGCTCCAGGAGACCAAGGCGAGGGCCATGGCTGACATAGCGGCCTCCCCCAACCCCTGCGGCCCGGAGGAGGGCAAGGGCATGTACACGGAGATAGCCTACGAACTCTTCAGGCCTTCCCCGGGGCTTATGGGTGTGCTCTTCACGGACAGGGGCCACGACGGGGGGGCAAGGGGCTGGCTGGGTTACACGGCCTACACCTTCGATCTGGCCACGGGGAGGATCCTCGCCCCCTTCGACCTGTTCCCCGACCGCCCCGTTGCCTACGCCGGGCTCTGGGCCTTCGTCTGGAACGAGTCCTGCGCGAAGGACCCCCCCAGGGAGACCCTCCCCCGCTTCTACGGCGGCGCCGCCTGCTCCGGCAAGGCCCCGCCCCCTCCCCCGGACGGCTTCATGGAAGACGCGGAGGAACTGGAGGACCTGGGGAGCCTGGTGCTGACCGAGAAGGGGGCGGCGCTCAACATCGACCCGAGTTCCGCCTGGTCCTGGGCCGAAGGCCCGTACCGGCTGGAGATCCCGCGCACGGAACTCGTGAAGTGGGGCGCCAACCCGGACCTCTGGAACGGACGTAAGCCCGCCGACCCGACCTCCCCCGCCGCGGGAGGAGCGCCGGCCGCGCCGGCCGCCGAAGGGCCCCAGGCGTCGCCCGCCTCAGAAGGCGCCCCTGGCGCGGGGACGCCCGCACTCCGCGCCGACCGTCCGGCTGGAGTGACGCCCTCCCCGGCCGAAGGGCCGGCGGCCGCCGCTCCTCCCCTGCAACCGGCGGCCTCAGAAGGGCCTGCATCGGGAGGGGATGCCGAGCCAGCGCCAGGGACGCCGGGCGGGGCGCGCCCGGGCGTCCCGCCCGTCAGGCCCGGGGGTTAGCGGCCGGGGGCAGGGCTACTTTATCTCCTCGGAGAGCCGCCTTATGGTGTCCGACGCCTCGTTTTTTGGGTCGAGCTTGGGCCCTTTGTTCATCTGCTGGCGGAAGCTCACGAACTCGTAGGAGCTGGCCGTGCCGTCGGGGGCCATGGTGGCCAGGAGGAGCGGGGCCAGCCCGGTTAAGCCCTTGACGTTAATCCCGCTGGCGGTGGCGAAGTTGCCGAGGGAGTAGGCGATGAGGTGCCCCTTGTATATTTCGGCTCCCCGGGGGACGTGGGGCCCGTGGCCTATGATCATGGCCGCTCCCGCGTCCACCAGGGAGCGGGCGAGCTTCTTGAGGTTGCCGCGGTTCTCGCCCAGGTAGGTCTCCGGGCCGTCGGGGACCCGCATGTGGCCGGAACCCTCTGCCCCGCCGTGCATGGAGACTATCACCAGCGCGTCCTTATGCTCGGACAGCGCCTGTTTGACCAGCGCCACGGCGCCGTCTATGTCGTTTATGTTCTGGCAGCCGTTGTTGGGCGCGAGCGCGATGAAGGCGAAGGTCCTGCCCCTGATTTCCTTGACGGCTATCTGGCCGGGGGCCCCGGTGTGGAGTATGCCCAGGGCGCCCAGGACCTCCTCGGTCTGCGCCCTGCCCTCGGGGCCGTAGTCCATGGCGTGGTTGTTGGCGAGCGACACGATGTTGAAGCCCGCGTCCTTCAGCACCTCCCCGTAGGAGGGCGGCGTCCTGAAGCAGAAGGACCGGCCCGTGGAGGTGTCCTTGGTGGGGCGGCCTCGGTCGGTAAGGGGCCCCTCGAGGTTCCCGAACACCACGTCGGCCCCCTCCAGGTAAGGCTTCACGTCCTCGAAGAAGCCCTTGGCCCCGTCGGGCGGGAGCAGGTTCTCGGTGCCCAGCATGATGTCGCCCATGGCCGCCACCTTGAAACCCCCTCCCTCTGCGGCCCGGGGCGGCGCCTCCAGGCCCGCGGGGGCTTCTTCGGAAAGCCCGGCGCCGGCGCCCGGCGCGGATACGGGGCGGGAAGCGGAGGCGGCGGAAGGATCGCCCCGGCGGGCGCCCGGGGCGCCAGAACAGCCCGCAGCCAGAAGCGCCGCCAGGGCCGGGATCAAGAAGGCCGACAGGACGGGGCCGGGCAGGTCCGGCCTTCCGTTTTTCAGGGTGGTCATGCTGCACCTTTTTTCGGGATGGGTTTCGGGAACGGGGTTTCGGAATTGTGACGCGGATAGGGATCGGGGTCGCGGCAGGGACCGGCCCGTGACCGGAACGGGGATCGCTCACGGGACCGGCGCCCGGCCCGCGGCCGGGACGGTATCCGGAACGGGCGCCGCCGTCTTTCAGGCGGCAGGCGCGTAAGGGCGGGTCGGCGGTCCGGGCGAGGGGCCGCAGGAACTGAGGCGCTCTCGCCAGGGGGGGCCGGGCAGCGGGCGCCTTGGAGCCTCAAGTCCGGGATCTTTCCTCCCGTGATCCTCCCGCTAAGTACCCTGCGGATCGGATCCGCCCGCTTCGGATCCTTCCGGCCGGATCCGCCCGCCGCAACTCCTCCCGCCACCGAAACACCTCAGCGGCCCCCAGCGGGGGGGCCGCCGCCGGCCCGGGGAGGGACGGGGAGGGAAAGCCCTATGCAGAGCTCCTCCAATATCAGCTCCGACGGCACGGAGGTGGTGACGACCATCCTGCATGCGTCCTCGGCCTTGCGGATGGCGGCGCGGAGGGCCGCTACCGTCCAGCGGGAGGCCTGGTTCTTCAGCTTTTCCAGATAATAGCCCTTGAGGCCGATATCGGCGGCGACCGAGTCGGCGTGCCTCCCGCCCAGGGGGGCAGCGGCCACGGCCACCTTGACGGCGAACAGCTTGCGCAAGTGGGTGGACAAGGCCATGATCACCCCGTAGGCGTTGCCGCCCTCGAGCAGGTCCAGAAGCACCGGCACAACCGCCGGGGGGCGCCTCTCCACCATGGGGTCGCCCAGCTCGAAAACTAACGCGCTGGGCGACAGGGGGACCTGCTCGCGCACGTCGGAGGCGGAGATGGCCCTCCCCGGACCCGGCCACAGCGAAAGCTTTTCGGCGGCGTTCATGACGAGCGGGAGCGAGTCCCCCGCCCGGTCCTGGACGAGCTTCGCCGCGTCCTGGGAGATAACGAGGCCCTTGGACTTGAAGGCCTTGACTATCCAGGCCCTCATTTCGCCTTTCGCGGGCGCGAGGCACTCGACCAGGGCCCCGGCCTTCTTGGCGGCGGCGGCGTAGCGAAGCCTCGCGTCCTGCTTCTCCTGGAACAGGACGATGGTGGAGTTGGGTTGGGGGTCGTTGACCCAGGCCATGAGGCCGTCGCCCAGGCCTTTCAGCTTGGCTGCCGGGACGTCCGAAGCCTTCAGGACGACTATCTTGGCCGAGCTGGAGAAGAACGACGAGGTGGAGGCCGCGCGGAGCGCGTCGTCAATGGTGTCGTCGCCCAGGCGCAGCACGTGGAGGTTGAAGGGCCTCTGGCCCTCGTCGAGGGCCTCCATGGCGGCGGAAAGGCAAGCCCCGACGCCAAGGGGCTCAGGCCCGCTCACCAGGTAGAATGCCTTCCTGGCTTCGGTCCTTATCTCGGCCTGGAACTGTTCCGGGGTCAATGTAACTCCTCGCGGGCGGCGCGCGCGCAAGCGGCGGCCAAGGCCCCCTCCCGTGGCCGCGGGCGTGGCCTTAAGGCTACGGGGGCAGCCGGCCGCCGCTAACGCTCCAGTCACGCGGAAGGACCGCGCCCAATCATCGTTTGACTCGCTTTAATATACACTATCGGGCGGCAGGATGGATAGGGCCGACGGATAACCTGACGGGAAGCCCACCCGCGTTCGCCTGGGCGGCCCCTGCCCCAGCCCCGCCTCGGCCCTCCCGCCTCGACTCTCCCCGCCTTTCGTTTAATCCCGTCTCCATCCCGCCACTTCGCTTAGTCTCTCCTATCCTCTCCGTCCCGTCCCGTCCAGGCCCGTCCAGGCCCGTCCAGGCCCTGCCCTGCCCTGCCCTGCCTTGCCTTGCCTTGCCTTGCCTTGTCCTGTCCCGCCTCGCCCCCCGCCTTCCCTCCTCCGGCTGCCGCGCCCAGCAGGCCCGGGACGTCCCGGAAAGTACGCACGGGGCCGCAGTCCGCGCGCGGAGCTGGACGATTTCCCTTCCAGGGGCTTTTCGTCTATAATACTTATCCCGGAAGACGCCCCGCCGCCGGCGCGGCCGCTCCATTCCGGGCCGCGCCCGGCCCGCATTCCGGGCTCCCGCGGCTGCACACTCATTCCGCGGCTCCGGCGCCGCCTGGCACGTCCCATGAGCGTCCTTAAGATCCTGAAATACCCGGACCCCCGCCTGAACGAGGAGTCCCTGGACGTAGAGGAATTCGGGGAAGACTTGAAGGCCCTCGCCGCGGACATGGCCGAGACCATGATAAGCGCCCCGGGCGTGGGCCTCGCGGCCCCGCAGGGAGGGAAGCTCCTCCGGCTGATCGTGGTGGACCGCTCCGATCTGGAGGACGAGGACCGCGAGCCAGAACCGATGGTGCTCGTAAACCCCGAGATAGTGCGCGCCGAGGGCAGCCAGATATTCAAGGAAGGCTGCCTGTCGGTGGACGACTTCCAAAGCGAGGTCACCCGCTACATGGAAATCGAGGTGGAAGCCCAGGACCTGGACGGGAACCTGTTCACGGTCGAGGCTGAAGGCCGCATGGCGGTGATCCTCCAGCACGAGATAGACCACCTGGACGGCGTCCTGTTCCTGGAGCACGTAAGCCCGCTCAAGAGGTCCATGTACACGACGAGCCTCCTGAAGCGCCGCAACAAAGACGCCAAAAGCTAGGGGAGCCGGCCCGGGGGCGAGGTCCCAGGAGCCCCTCGGCCGCGGCCGGGCGGCGCGGGTCCCGGGAAAGGGAAAGAGGGACGCTGCCGGGGGCGGCCGCCCGGGAGGCGCGACATTGACCCGCGAGATAATCAGCTCCGCAGGCGGGGGCCAGGCGGGCGCGGAAACTGCCTCAGGCGTCTTCAAGCCCTCCGCCGGGCCGTGGAACATAGTCTTCTTCGGCACCGCCCCCTTCGCCGTCCCGGCCCTGGAGGCCCTGGCCTCGGGCCCGGAACGGCTGGCGGCGGTCGTGGCCCCCCCCCCTGCCCCGGCGGGCCGGGGCAGGGCCCTGAAACCGGCCGCCACAGCGCTGAGGGCCCGCGAGCTCGGACTGAAAGTGCTCGAGGAGCCGAAGCCCAACTCCGCTCCCTTCGTGGAGGCCCTGAAGGCGCTCAAGCCCGATCTTGCCGTCGTCTGCGCCTACGGGTCTCTTTTGAAGGACGGGCTCTTAAACCTCTGCCCCGTGCCTCCCCTGAACATCCACCCGTCGCTTCTCCCGCGCCACCGCGGCCCCGCCCCGGTGAACTGGGCGCTCATCGCTGGGGATTCAGAGACAGGGGTCTCGGTCATTCACCTGGACAGGGGCATGGACGAGGGGCCAGTGCTGGCCCAGGCCAGGGTCCCCGTGGCGCCTGGCCGTCCCGCCTGGGAGCTGGAGGCGGAGCTTTCCAGGCTGGGGGCGGAACTGCTCGCGGAGACGGTGGCCCTCCTCAAGGCGGGCAGGGCCCGCCCGAGGCCCCAGGACGGTTCAGGAGCCACCGTCAACCGGCTCCTGGCCAAGGCCGACGGGGACATGGACTTCGGGAGGGCGGCCTGGGAGCTGGCCGGGATCGTGAACGGCTGCGACCCCTGGCCTGGGGCGCGCTGCCGCCTGGGCGGCAAGACCGTGAAGCTCTTCGGTGCCCGGCCCCTCGCGGGCGCGGCGGAACCCGGCATCGCGCTCCCCCTGGACCCTGAGGGCAGGCTCCCCATAGGGACCGGCGACGGGCTCCTCGCGGTATCCGAGTTTCAGCCCGAGGGGCGCAAGAGGCTCCCGGCGGCGGAGTTCGCCCGCGGCTACCGCCCGGAAAGGTTCGGGCCGGCCTGCTGAGCCCTGCCGCCCTCCCCCTTCTTTCCTTTCCCGGCGCGCCCCACGCCTCTTGGCGATCCCCCTTTCAGTTCAGCGCCAGCCCCACGCCTCAAGACGTTCCCCCTTTCAGTTCAAGTCCCGCCCCAAGCTTCTTGGCGATCCCCCTTTCAGTTCAAGCCCCGCCCCATGCCTCTTGGCGATCCCCCTTTCAGTTCAAGGCCAGCCTCAAGCATCTTGGCGATCCCCCTTTCAGTTCAAGGCCGGCCTCAAGCATCTTGGCGATCCCCATTTCAGTTCAAGGCCAGCCTCAAGCATCTTGGCGATCC
>JAIRZX010000649.1 GCA_031267005.1 Deltaproteobacteria bacterium | reverse complement strand
CGGAGCACGCCGAAAAGTTCTCGAAAGCCCGCTACGCGGCGGCCGGGCGGGGGGCGCGGCTGCCGGGCGGGGGGGGGGGAACGATTACAAATATTTGTCCCTGCGCTAAATTTAGAATTTTTTAATGTCTGTATCCGTTCACGGGCTCAAGGGGGGCGGTGGCCAGCTGGTTAGAAATTTGGGGCGGAAAACGGCCTGAGAGGCCAATATCGACATTTACGTAGCCCAGTGGGCGGCGGCCCCTTAGTTTCCTAACTTATGGATCTCTGCGGGCTTAGGCGGAGAAAGAAGCTGGCATGCAAGAGTCGAGCTTCGGGCAGACGTGAGGAAGAGCGGTCCTGGGGCAAACGGGAAGCGGTCTTCAACCCTGCGAAAGGATACCCCTTTCTGTATCCGCACGGAGCCTGGCTCAATTCCAGTCTTACGGAGCCCCCAAAACCAGGGCTGCCTCGCATGTGCCTGACCGATTCTCCGTTGCCGCCGTCTGCGTCGTGCATGCCAGGCTGGGCACCCGCCAACGCCGGGCTTGCATTCCCGCAGATGGCCAGCCTGTTTTCCCGTGGACGGATATCAGGGCGGCGACAGTTCCTCCCCTGCTTCCGGGCTCCCCCCCCGGACCAACTGCAACTCTTCTTCGGGTCTCGGACTACCGCCGCCCCAGCCCCCCAGCCCCCCAGCCTCCCAGCAACCCTCCTCTGGCTCTCGGACATCCACACTCAAGGGTCCGGTACGGCCAGCCAGCCCGTGAACGGGTACGATGGGAGCAAAATCTCCCCGTTTCTGGTTCCAGCGGAAGGCAATAGCATTCCTGCGGCCGGCCGTAGCCGAATCAGATGGCAATCGGCCGCAGATCTGACGCCGGGCCGATTTTTCGCCTGGAAGACCATTGTGAGCCGCTGGCGCGGAGCGTTCTCCCGCCTCGTCCTGTCCGAGTGGCCGCTAACTGGCCGCTGGGCTCGTTTTTGGCATCGAATCGGGACGGACCCGCCAGGCGCAAGTCTTTTCTGACAGCGCAGCAGGTTGGGTACCTGGGCAGAGCGGGTGGGGACGCGCTCCTGCCCCGTGCATGACCCTCCGTGGCAGTTATGCGTGAGGAACGGCCCTGCGGGCGCTTGACTAGTGACGGGTCTTCAACCGTGTTCCGATAATCGAGGAATCTTTCGCTGCCGGCCGGCCTTTCCGATAATTTCCTTCAGCTTTGGTGGCACGATTTATGCTAGTCTTTTTCGACTAGCCGGGCAGCCCGGCAGACTCTTCCCCCAGGCGGCGGGAAGGACAGGGAGGGCCAAACAGTGTCCATCAATTCCATCCTCTTCAGCCAGAGCTTCTTGACCCGCGAACCCGCGCTCTTGAACGTGGGCACGAGGCAAAACAACTACGAGTCCCTTGAGAGCTACCTCGCCCAGGACTCCGAACTGTCCGCCTATACATCGTCGCAGGCTTCAGACACCGTGGATCTCGCTCTGGACAGGGTCTCCTCCAAGATCATAACCGAGCTAGCTGGCCTTACCGCCGAGACCATCACCCAGCACCCGGAGTTCAAGGCCGACTACGTGCTCGCCGTGATCGAGACCGAGGAAGGGGACCGCGAGGCCAGGGTTTACAGCCGCGAGGAGATAATCGAGTCCTCCGGAGGCACCGAGGAGGAGAAGGAGAAGCTCAGGCAGTCCCTAGCCAAGAACCCGCTGGTGGTGTTCACATCCTCCGAAGGGCTGCCCGCCTCCTCGGACGGCGACGCGGCCCAGGAGCTCTCCAAGAAGGTTAACGCCTTCCTGACCACCAACGAGAAACTCCTCGACATGTTAGACACTTACGGTTTCAACCCCTTCGAGACGCTGAAGCTCTAAAGGCCCCCTGGCCGTCCATTGCTGGTTATCTGGATTTCCATGCGGTTAAAAAAGAGGCTTTGCCGATTCCGCCTCCGTCTCCGCCGCTCCGCCCCGAGCCCTATTCCGGCACCGCCTGGAAAGCTCGAATTTCGTTCGTCATCTCGGCACCTTTGGTTTCTTTTGCTCATTCGTTCCTCCTGTTTTTTTTGCTTTTCTTCCCATATTTTTCCTCTAAGCAATTACCCCTCCGGTCCGTAAGGGCGGGAGGGGTTTTAATTATTTTCCTCGTTTGAAGCCTTTCGGATAAGGCTGCCCTCATATTCCGCATCGGCGATCGACCGGTCCCCCACAGGCCGCAACCCCCGCTCCAATCCCGCCACCTATACGGGCCTCTTCACCCCCATCCACGCTCTCTTCTCCCGCCTCCCGGAGAGCGAGGCGCGGGGCCGCGCCCCGGGCCGCTTCTTCTTCAATATCGAGGGAGGCCGCTGTTAGGCCTGCTGCGGTGAAGGGGTCACCACCAATAGATGCGCTTCCACACGGACGTGCATGTCACCTGCGAGGTCTGCGGCGTGGTCTGCCACAGCTGCGACACCCCGGAGGTCAAGTACGCCGGGCTCTCCGTCGCGGACGTCCTGAACCGCACCGTGTCCGAGGCCCAGACTTTCTTCAGGTACTTCCCTGCCCTGAAGGAGAAGCTGGCGACCCCGGCCGAGGCGGGCCCGGGCTGCACCCGCCTCGGCCGGAGCGCCGCCACCCTCTTCGGCGGGAGCCCAGCGCGTGAAGATCTCCAGTGAGCTGAGCCGCGGGGCCAGGGGCAGCACTGTCTGCATCATGGACGAGCCCGCCACCGGCCTCCACTTCGAGGACGTGAAGAAGCTCACGGACGTCCTCCGGACTCTGACCGACCGGGGCAACACCGTCATGGCGATCG
>JAIRZX010000645.1 GCA_031267005.1 Deltaproteobacteria bacterium | reverse complement strand
ATTAGGTAATCAACGCAGAACATAATTGTCATCTCTCGTAAATGATCTGTTGTGGCATGTCATGAATTTGTATAAACGCAATTGAATTATAAATTCAAAGAAACTTGAAATAAAATGTTTGATAGAAATTTCTATGTCAATTTGATATCCCATCTTTTCACTATGTTAGTTACAGATATAATTTAGTCACTATCTGAATATTTATTTTAAGAAATGATAAAATTTTATGGGGATATTTCAACCATGTATTTTTTGAAATCTTGAACAATCATTGGAATAAGGTACCTCATACCCCTCCTTATCGCCTACACCGGCGGCTACATCGTTCACAGGCAGCGGGGCGCCGTGGTGGGCGCCATAGCCGGTTTCGGTGTCATAGTAGGCGTGGACATGCCCATGTTCCTGGGCGTGATGGTCATGGGCCTCGTCGGCGGGCTCGTAATCAAGCAGTTCGACGCGCTCATGGAGGGGAGGGTCCCGGCCGGCTTCGAGATGCTGGTGAACAACTTCTCCGCCGGCATCCTGGGAGGCGCGCTCGCGCTCGTTGGGCTCGTCGTCATAAACCCCGCCTGCGTTGCGATAACCTCGGCTCTCTCGGCCGGGGTCAACTTCTTCGTGACCCACAGGCTCCTCCCGTTGGCGGCGCTGTTCGTCGAGCCCGCCAAGGTCCTCTTCCTGAACAACGCGATAAACCACGGAATCTTTACCCCCCTGGGCATAGAGCAGGTGACGCAGGCCGGGAAGTCCATCTTTTTCATGATCGAGTCCAACCCCGGGCCCGGACTGGGGCTTCTCGTTGCCTACGCGCTCGTGGGCAAGGGCATAGCCAAAAGCAGCGCCCCCGGCGCCATCATCATCCACTTCTTCGGCGGCATCCACGAGATTTACTTCCCTTACGTCCTCATGAACCCCATAGTCATCCTGGGCACCATAGCCGGGAACGCCGCCGGGATCCTGACCCTCATAGTCCTGAACGGGGGCCTGGTCGCCGCGGCGTCGCCCGGCAGCATCTTCTCGGAGATGCTCATGACGCCCCAAGGGGGGTTTACCGCCAACGTGGCGGCCATAACCCTGTCGGCCGCCGTTTCGTTCGTAATATCCTTCCTCCTTCTGAAGTTCTTCGGCAAGGACGAGGATATTGACGCGGCCCGCAGGAGGACCAAGGACATGAAGGCCGTGTCCAAGGGCCTCGCCCCCGCCGGGGCCGGCGGCCGCGCGGACGGGACGGACGCGCCCGCCGTGGCCCCCGGACCTGCCGAGGGCGCCTTCACCGTTAAGAAGATAATCTTCGCCTGCGACGCGGGCATGGGCTCGAGCGCCATGGGCGCCACCATGCTCAGGAAGAAGCTCAGGGGGGCGGGGCTCGGGGACATAGAAGTCAAGCACTCCCCCGTAAGCGAGATCCCGAAGGATTCCCAGGTGATTGTGACCCACCACGAGCTCAAGGAGCGGGCCGCCGCCAGCTGCCCCGGCGCGAGGCTCGTGCTCATCACCAACTTCATGGGGGCCCCCGAGTACGACACCTTGGTCAAGGAGCTCTCCGAGGGGCGCGGGCGCGCCCCCTCCGGGGACTGAGCCCCGCCGGCCCGCCGCCGGGGGGCCTCCCGCCGGGCTTGCCCCTTCCCCTCGCCGCCGCGCGCGGTTCCTGCCGGGACCGAACGCGTTTCCCGTAAAGACCAGAAAGAGGACGCACCCTATGACGGAGTTTACGTACACCATCAAGGACGAGGCCGGGATGCACGCCCGCCCGGCGGGCATACTGGTCAAGAGGATGCAGCAGTTCAAGTGCGACGTCACCGCTGGCAAGGGCGCAAAGCAGGTGAGCCTTAAGAAGCTCTTCTCGCTCGTGGGGCTAGGCATCAAAAAGGGCGAGACGGTGCATATCAAGGCGGACGGCGAGGACGAGGCCGAGGCCATCGCCGCCGCCAGGGAGGTAATCGAGCGCGAGGGCCTTTAGGGGGCCGGCTTCCCGGGGAGGGGCCCCCTTTGGAGGTGAGGATTCCCCGGGGGAAGTCCAGCCGGAAGGCGGGGCTTTCCCGGAAGGGGCGCCCTCTGAAGGGGGGGCCGTCAAAGCCGTGGCCGGGAACGATGGGCCACGCTGAAAGGAGGCGTCCCGGTGCAGGTCTTTTCCCCCAGGCTGGGCTGCATCCTCACGATGCTCCTGGACAGCGGGGCGCCCGTTCCCGCCCGCGACATGGCCGAACGGTTAGGCGTGAGCCGCCGGACGGTCTTCCGAGAGCTCGAGGGCGTCGACGCGGCGCTCGGGGGTTACGGCCTCAAGCTGGGCACATCGTCCGGCAAAGGCGTGGCGCTGGAAGGCGGGGGGGCCGCGCGCGGGATGCTCGCTGACGACTTGGAGTCCGCGGGCAGCTTTGGGCATTCCGGGCCCCTGGCAAGGCGGCTGAGGCTGGCTTTGTGGCTGGCGTTGCGCCCCGGACCGCACAAGCTCTTTTTCTGGGCCGACTTCCTGGGCGTAAGCGTCTCAACCGTGAGCGTGGATATGGAGCGCCTGGAACCCCGGCTCGCCGAAAGGGGCCTCTCGCTTAGCCGCTGCAGGCAAGGCGGGGCGGCGGCGGAAGGGGGCGAGCTCGCCAGGAGGGTTGCCGCGATGTCGTTTTTGGCGGGGCTTGAAGCCTTGGGGCTCAAGGGAGACCGCCCACTCGCCGGAACCGACCGCCTTGCCGCGTTTCCCGGCCGCGAGATAACGGACGCCCTGTCCGGGCTCGGACCGGGGCTGGACCGGGCGTGTTCCTGGATTACCCAGGAGTCGCGCCGGGCGCTGGACATGTACCTAGCCGTGGCCTTGGAAAGGATTGGGGAGGGGCATGCGGCGGAGGGCCCGGCGGACCCGGCGCTCGCGGGGCCTTCGGGGGACGCGGCGGGCAGGGCGCTGGTCGCGGCGGGCGAGATCGCTGAGGTCCTCGAGCCCCGGTTCGGGGGGGCCATGGGCGGAAACGAGCTTTTGGCGCTCGCTTCCATGGCGGCTTCCTGCCGTTCCAAATCGGCCGGCCCTGCGACGGGGAGCCCCGGCGGAGGCGGCGGAACGCGCCTGGGACGGCTGGAGGGCGCGGCGTTCCTCATGATCGAGGCCTTCGACCCCGAACTCGCGCCGGCCCTCAAGCTGGACTGCGATCTCGTAGGCGGGCTCGCCTCGCACATGCGCCCGGCCCTGGCGCGGATCGAGACCCGCATGGAACTGGCGGATCCGCTTCTGGACCAGGTCGCCGGGAGGCACCCCGAGCTCATGGCCAAAAGCTCCCGCGCCCTGGCGGCGGCCGCTGGCCCGGACGGTATCTTGAACGAGAGCGAGGTGAGCTTCGTAGCCATGCACTTCGGCGCGGCGATGACGAGGCTGGAGGAGCGCGGCGCCAGAAGGCGGACTCTGCTGGTCGGCATAGTGTGCGTAAACGGGATAGGCACCTCCTACATGCTCGCGGCGCAGGTCAAAAAGCGCTTCGCCTACGAGGCCATAGTCGAGGTGAGCGGCTGGGAGGGCCGCGAGGAATGGGAGCGCTACGATCTGCTGGTCTCCACCGCGCCCTTGGAGGGCGCTTCCGTACCCGTGATCCTGGTGGGCGCCTTTCTCGATGACCGGTCGACCGAAAAAATCCGCGAAGCCATCTCCCGGCTCTCGTCGAGCGGCCGGGCCGGCGCCTGGGGCGGGGGGGGATCGCTTGCCGCCCGCTGCGCCGGGACGGAGGCGCTCTTGGCCGACGCGAGGGCTGTGCTTGAAGGGTTTGCGGCGATAGAGGTTAGGGCGGGCTGCTCCTTTGCGGAGTTGGCCGAAGCGGCGGCCGGATTCGCCGCTGGTCCCTCTGGAGGCGGGGGCGCCCCCGGGCCGGGGCGCGGGGACCCCGAGGCCGTCCCGGCGGGAAAGCCCGCGAATGCCGCCGTCGTCCTCCGGGACCTTATGGAGAGGGAGCTCGTTTCCTCCCAGGTCATCCCAGAGCTCGGGGTAGTGTTGCTGCACGCCCTGACGGCTGGGGTCGACCGCCCCGTGTTCGCGCTGGCTTTCCCGGGCGGGGGTGCCTTCGCCGACCCGTATTTCAAGGGGGCCAAGGCCTGCGTCCTAATGCTCCTGCCGCCGTCGCCGCCTTCCGAGAGAAGCGAGCTCATGGGGAGCTTCTCGGCGGCGCTCGTGGGGGCGGACGGGCTTCTGGACGCGGTGCTCCGGCACGATTTAAAGGGCGCCCGCGCGTGCCTGGAGGCCATTTTGGAGGCTTACCTGGACGAGCGGGTCGCGAAAGAGTGGAAAAAGTGAGGGGCAAGACAGCCAGCGGGGGCCCGCGTCCGGAAAGCGCGGAAAAGATCGCGGAGGGCAGCGGGCCGGAGGCTGAAAGGGGAAGGCGGGGAACGGAAGGGGATAGGCTGAGGGAATAAGGCGGAACGGGAAAAGGCGGCGGGATAAGGCGGAGGGATAAGGCACCGGGTAAAGGCTCTCGCGAGGCCGCCGTCCCGGCGGCAAGCGCCTGAAATCGGGAAAGGATGGAAAAGTGCTGTTCGGAAAGAAGAAGCCAGCGCTGCTGGACAGGAAAAACATCGTAACCGGCTTGCCCGGGGAGGGGCGCGAGGACGCGATACGGCGCTCCGGGAAAATGCTCCTGGACGGCGGGTATATCAGCGAGAAGTATATCGAGGGCATGCTCGCCCGAGACAGGAAGTTCTCCACCGCCATAGGGAACCTGATAGCCATTCCCCACGGGGAGATAGAGTGCAAGGAGGAGATAAGGCACACGGGCCTGGCGGTCTGCACCTATCCCGGCGGCATCGAGTGGGGGGCGGAGCGGGTGAAGCTGGTCGTGGGCATCGCCGCTAAGGGCGACGAGCACATCCAGATTCTCGAGCGCATGGGGGACGCCTTCGAGGACGAGTCCTCCGTGGAGGCGATCGTTTTGGCGGCGGACGCCGAGAGCCTCTTCAGGATCCTGAACCCGGACGGCAAGTGAGCCGGGGTGCCCCCACCCCCCACCCCCCACCCCGCGGCCTGCCGCGGCCTGCGGCCTCCTCCCCCGGCAACCGCGCTTGGGCGCCACGGGATTTCCCGACGACGGTCAAGGACAGAAACCGCCGTCAGCAATATACGGAATATGTCCGGCTGGAGTCCGGGCCTGAACCGGGCGCGGCGTCGCCGGGCCAACGGAGGAAAAAGTGATGTTGACGAGGGCGGTGCGCCTTTACGGCGCCGACGATTTGAAGCTGGAGCAGTTCGAGCTCCCGGAGATTAAGGACGGCGAGATCCTCGCCAAGGTGGTAACCGACAGCATCTGCATGTCCACCTACAAGCTCCTGAAGCAGGGCAAGGCCCACAAGCGCTGCCCCCAGGACGTGGACGCCAACCCCGTTATCATCGGCCACGAGTTCGCGGGCGACATCGTCAAGGTGGGCCGGGATTGGCAGGGCGAGTTCAAGGAGGGAGAAAAGTTCGCGCAGCAGCCGGCTTTGAACTACAAGGGCAGCCTGGCTTCCCCGGGCTATTCCTACCGCTTCTACGGCGGGGACTGCACCTACTGCGTGATCCCCCATGAGGTGATGGAGTTGGGCTGCCTTCTTCACTACGGCGGCGAAAGCTACTTCCAGGCTTCCCTTGGAGAGCCCATGAGCTGCATCATAGGCGGCTACCACGCGAACTACCACACCAACAAGCAGGACTACCGGCACGACATGGGCGTCAAGCCCGGCGGCAGCGTCGGGTGCAGCATGTAAAATGAGAGCATAATTAGAAAATGTGATTTTTAGACAAATTTTGGGTAGCCCCCCCTACTCCACAGGCTTCTGATGATCGCCCACAAACGAAGTTGTCATTTCAG
>JAIRZX010000171.1 GCA_031267005.1 Deltaproteobacteria bacterium | reverse complement strand
CTCGTCGGCTTCGTCCCGGAGGCATACGACCGCATAGGGCTCTGGGCTGACGCGTTTTGCGCCGGTGTCTCTACGAACCGGAGACAGTAAAGTCCGTGCTGGGGGAGTCGCGGGTCTTTCTGCAGAAGGCACAGCTCAGGCTTGCGGTCTGCCGAAACGGGACAGTTGAGGTTCAGTCCGAGTATCTGGCACTCTTAAACGGCATAGCGGGGCTCCTTTCGTTCCTCATTGAAGAGGCGGACGGGTTCGCCGCCTGTCGCGGAGGTTTCTCAGGGAGGGCTTCCGGGACTCCCGGATATCGGCCTGGACACCCAACAAGCAGCGCCAGGGGGCCAAGCAACAGGTCCGGCCCGCAGCGTCCCGCTTCCGTTCAGGTGATAACGGTAACTTGCGGGATCTCGTTCGGAGGGGGGGCTTCCGCCCGGAGGACGGCTTTCCAGAGTAAGGCTGGCCTGATCGCGCGGGTCCGTGCCGTAACAGTCTATTCCCGAGGCGTCGGGGAAGCCCGCGCCGGAAGCCGATGTCTCCGCCCTTCCCGCCAGCTTCGGAGACTTGGAGCTTTTTGCCGCGGCCGACTGGACTTCCGCAAGGATCCTGTTAGAGCGCGAGTTCGACTTCGCGCTCGGGGCGCTGCGCGACTCGTGGAAGAACCTTCAGGCATCGAACCCCGAAGCGCCTTTCCCCGCTCCGGCGGCGACCCCGTGCGTCCTCATGTATCCCGGCGATTCCGGAACGGATTTCGCGCGTTTCGGCCAAGAGGACCAAACCGAGGAGTCCTTGAGGAAGGCCGTCGGGCTGGCCGGCGCCGTCTTCGGCCCCGGGTCCCGGGAGGCCTTGTCGCTCAGGTCCCGCCTGGGCGCGAAGCTGGGCTTCGGGGCCTGGCCCGGGGAAACCGGGCGCCTGGAGGAGGCCAGGGGTCTTCTCGGGAACTCCGCCGGGGGCCTGAAGGAGCTTTTGGGCGCAGGCCACGGGGACGCGCTGGACGCGGGGGAGCGCCACGTCATGTTCCTCAAGGGCTACGCCTGGCCGCCGCCGCTGCACGGGCCCTACGCCAGGACGCCGTCCGGCGGAGACGTGGCCGAGGGGCTCAACCTGTGCGCCGAGGCCTTCCCCGGACTGGACTCCCCGGAATGCGCC
Organism: Deltaproteobacteria bacterium; assembly: GCA_031267005.1. Taxonomy (GTDB): domain Bacteria; phylum Desulfobacterota; class Desulfarculia; order Adiutricales; family Adiutricaceae; genus JAIRZX01. The sequence continues at coordinate 3,395 of JAIRZX010000171.1, read as the reverse complement.
CCCCCCTCCGAGCCGACCGGCCGCGCCTTGAGATACTGGGTCCACTTCGCGGATCTCCTCGTTTCGGCGGGCCAGCCACGCCGGGCGCGTCGCAAACGCCGCCCTCGCGGCGGCAAGCCGCGGGCTGGGCGACGGGCAACCCCTGACCCTGGACGTCAGGTCCGCGCTGTTCAAGGCGTACGCCGCGTCCAAGCCGCGGCCCGACGGGGAGTTTCTGGCGGACGGAGCCAAACTCCTGGCCGACACGCGGGAGGCCATGGGGGCCTGGTCCTGTGAGAGCCTGCGCGAGGCCTCGCTCCTGGCGGGGCGCGCGCTGGGCGCGGGCAGGCCCGGCGCCTGCCTTGTGCTCACGGCCGACGTCCTGGAAGCCCTGGATTCGCGGAGGGACGGCCGGGGCGTTCAGGGTCCGCATGGCCGAGATCCTCGAGGCCGACGGGGACGCCTTGGAGTGCAGGCAGCTCCTCTCCCGCTTCGTCGTGCCCGTCGGCGCCCCGCCGCTGGACGGGGAGGGCGAGGCGCTGTCCGCCCGGCGCTTCCTGGCCGAGAGTCCCTTCTTCTGCCGGGAGAAGGACTACGCCGCCGCCCTCGGCTCCATCCGCCGGCGCCTGGGGCTCTTCGGCGGGAACCCGCCGCTCTCTCCGCATCTGGCCCGCGCGCTGCGCGCCGAAGGCAACGCCCTCATGAAGGACGGCGGCCCCGAGGATTCCAGGGCGGCCTTGAACAGCTTCGAGAGGGAGGTGAGCGTCCGGTCGCGTATTCGTTCACGAGGAGGCAGGCAATTCCCTCCATGCCCTCCCGTGTCCCGCCGGTAACCCGCCTTCGGCTGTCAGACCGCCCGGCTTCCAGGCAACCACCCTCTTTTGTGCCCGGACCGCCTCCTCCCCGGCCTCACGGCTGTTCTCTTACCGCCTCGCCCGGCCATCCGGACTGTTTCCGGCAGGCACCTGGATTCTCTTCCCGTGAACAGATACTCTGGTCACGCCTCGAGGGCCTGGAAAGCCGGACTACGCTCGAGGCCATGTTCCGTCTGGCCTCGCCATGGAGAAGGCCGGCAGGGACAAGCGCGCCATGGCGCTGCACGTGAAGGTCCTCGAGGCCAGGCGGCGCGTGATGGGGAACAAGGCCCCCGAGGCCGAACAGAGCCGCGAGGTGGTCAACGCGTTGCAGGCCACGGCCGAGGCCGAAGCCGAAGCCGAAGCCGAAGCCAAGGCCGAGGCCGAAGCCCGGGACTCGGCCCGGGCCCAGGCGGACGAGAAAGGCTAGCGGGCCCTTGCGCCCGAAACCCGCCCGCTTCCATTGCCGGAACCGGCAGCCTGCGGGGAGACGGCCTTATCCGGTGACGCTCCCGGACGCGCGGGAGGAGCGCGCGCCCGGTTCAGGCAAAGGAAATGGGGCCCCGGCCCCTTCCGGGAGGGACAAGGCGGGGGGGGCCGCCTCCCGGCCCCGGGGCGAGGGGCCCGGCCCTTCAGTCCTGTCGGCGTGGGTAGCGGGCCCAAGACACCGTATAGGGAATCCTCGCCTCGGGCCCGGCGGCGCCGCCGGGCTCCTTCGAGGAGGCGGCCCCGCCCCTGCGGGGAGTTTGCGGCCCCGCGTCTTTAGGAAGACGGCGGCTTGGGCCGGGGAAGCCTCACGCCCCGGCTCCTGTCCTCCGGAGGGCGGCTCCCGGCCGCCCTCCGCCCCTGCAGTCCGTGTTCCTTTCGCTCGCCCTTCCTCGATCAAGGCTGTTTGCCATGCCGCGACGGAACAATAACCTCAATATTAAGGAAAGATCGTGATGGATAACCGGAAGCCCGACAGCTTAAAAGGCCCGCTAATAATCTCAGTGAAATACTTTTTTTTCCCTGTCTTGCCGCCGGGCCTGACGGTGGCCGGGATGCCGAAAAGCGGAATTCCCGACTCCGAGCGCCCGCCGCGCGGACGGCCGGAGCGCGTTTCCCTGTCCTTACGGTTCAGGGACGACCCGCTCCGCGGGCCGACGTATGAGAGCTTGGATCAGGACATCGCCGCTTACGGCTCCGCCGTCATTCCCGGCGCCTCCGCCGACTCCAGCGCTTGCCCGGATGCCGTCTCCGGCGGCGGCTCCCATGCCGAGTCGACGGACTGCGCCGTCCTGAGCGTGTTCGCCGAGAAGAGTTGCCCGGCGACCCAGGCCGGGTTGCCCTTCGAGCTGGTCGGCTCCGAACCCATCCCCGTCAAGACGGACGGCAACGGGACGATCTTCTACCCCCGCGTGAAGCAGGTGTTCGTCTCGATGCCCAGCATCGTCGTTTTGGTGAACTACCTGGATTCCGGCATGGAGAACTACCTCGACGGCGAGTTGCTGGAGTTCAGGCTGTCCGGGTCGGCCCTTTCCCCGGCCGGCCTTGCGGCGGTCAAGCCGAACGCGCAGGCGCTCGCCCCCTACGTGCGCGGCGGCCGGCTGCACTTCGCCGTGGCCTGCCAGGGAGGTCCCGAGGCGCCCGGCTCCGGCAACGGCGCCAACTCAAGCGTGAGCCTGGTCCCCGCCTTAAGCGGAGGCGGCTTCGGAGCAGTGGAGACCGCATACGTAGGCGGGTCTTACGCGTACCGAAACTTCGACTTCCGGGACATCGCCGTCTCCCGGGACGGAACCGCGCTCATCTTGACCGGCAACAACAACGCCCCCCGCTCTGCCGAGTACGTGGTGTACAAGACCACGGTCGCGAACATGCACTTAAGGGCGGAGAGTCCCGCGCGCATCGAGCTGGACTCGAAGAACGCGCCGTCGCTCATGAGCGGGACGCTCGACTACCCGGAGTTCATGGACCTGCCCTATGTCTTGGAGCTGAACGGCGCCCCTTCGGAGGACTTCTTCACGGCCCTCTACGGCGCGGTCTTCAGGATCTTCAACGGCATAAAAATGGTTTTCCTGTCGGTCCAGCCCGGGGCGACGCGGACGCCGGGCCAGTCCGGGGCGGCGAAGGCGACAGCGTCCGCGAAGCCGGACGATGAAGTTTCGGGGCGGTGGTTCGCGGTCGACACCGTTGTCCTAATGGATAACCGGTTAACCGGTATACAGGGACGCCTCCCGTATTTCTACGATTCCGATGAGGACGGCGACAGCCCCGAAGTGGCCGGGGATAAGTAGGTTCGCGATCGGAAGCGGCTTGAACGGCTGAAGGAATTGACAGGCAAAGAGGGAAAAGAGGGAAAGGAGGGAAAGGAGGGAAAGGAGGGAAAAGAGGGAAATGAGGGAAAGGAGGGAAAGGAGGGAAAAGAGGGAAATGAGGGAAATGAGGGAAATGAGGGAAAGGAGGGAAATGAGGGAAACGAGGGAAAGGAGGGAAACGAGGGAAAAGAGGGAAAAGAGGGAAAAGAGGGAAAAGAGGGAAAAGAGGGAAAAGAGGGAAAAGAGGGAAAAGAGGGAAAAGAGGGAA
>JAIRZX010000423.1 GCA_031267005.1 Deltaproteobacteria bacterium | reverse complement strand
GGCCTGGGAGCCGCGGCGGGAGGGGACGGCGCCGTCGGCCTGGGGGCCGCGGCGGGCGCGGACGGCGGCGGGGCCTGAACCGTCGGCTGTGAGGCCGAGGCGGGGGCCGCGGGGGAGGGGTCCTCTCCCCCCCCGGAAGCGGAGTCCTCCCTCCTGGGCTGGGGTATTACCCTGGGAGGCGCGGGATCGGACGCGCCGGAGCCGGCCGCCGCCTCCGGAACTATGCCTGGCGCGCTCCCCCTGGGCTCCTGTGCTGGGGCGGCGTCCGGGGGCTCGGGCGCGGCGGCGGCCCCGGCGTCCGGCTGGGCGGGCGCGCCGTCGGGGGAAGCCGCCGCTTCGGCGGCGGCCACTATGTCGCCGGCCTCTTCGGGCGAGGGCTCGGTCACGACCGCCAGGGACTCGTCGGAAGCGGATGCGGCGGCGACGGTGCCTTCGTCAGCCTCGGCCCCGCCCGGCCCGGGCGGGGCGACCTCGAGCTCCGCGCCCTCGGCCTGGCTCGGGGGGGGCTGCTGGCCGGGCGCGGGCGAGAAGTTCAAATCCGGCTCGGGGGAGGACGGAGTGGAGGCGGCTCCTCCGGGGGCGGCGGCGGGCGCGGGAGCGCTCCCGGAGCCCGGGGCCCCGGCGGCCTGGACGGCGGCGTCCCCGGGGATGGCCGCCGCCTCGGCCTGGACGCCGATTTCCCCGCCGGACGGGAGCAGCGAGGCGGAATCCCTGTCCGCAACCCCCGGAGGGGACGGCGGCGGCCCTTCCGGGACGTCGGCCGGCCTGCTGTAGAGGTAAATTGCGACGGCGGCGACGGCCGCCACGAGGATCGCGGCTACGATCTTGACCGCCGGGCCGGACTTTCCGGTACTGGTGTACTCGGGCTCCGGGCCCAGGTCCTCGTCGTACCAGTCCTCGTCGTCGCCGGGCCCGTCGTCGTCGCGGTCGACTATTATGGGATCGCGGTGATCGTCTAGGGAATCGCGGTCGTCTGGGTCGTATGCCATGGGTGACCTCATGGGATGGCGCGAGGCCTGGGATCCGTCCGTGCGGGGCGGGGCCGGAAGGGCCTTCCTGGGGTTTTGAGGCGGGCCCGGCCGGGCCGTTTTGCGTTTTGCCCCGCCGCCGGGCCGGCACGGGCCTCCTGGCCGGCGCGGGCGGTGCCCGCCCCGCAAAGGGCCTCCCCTGCGGAAGAAAGCCTCGAGGGTGGCGGCCCGGCGGGAAGGCCTCCGCCTGAAAAGCTGCGCGGAGCCCCGGAAAACGCGCTCCGGGCCCGGACAAAGGCCTGAGGGGCAACAGCGGGGGGAACCGCCTGCGGCTAGCCGCCTTGGGATCGAAACTGCCGGGAGCGGCCGGGAAGGCCGGGGAAGGCGCCAGGAATGGATACGGGGCTAGTTGGAGGACCGGCGGGACCGGCCGGAGCGCCTGGTCCTGCCGGAGGCAGCTGGCTTGTCGCCCCCGCCGGGGGCGACCGAGGCGTCGCCGGAAGGGGACGCGGCGGGCTGGCCGGGGGAGACGGAAGAGTCTCCGGACGCGGGGGCGCCGTCGCCGGAAGCGCCAGCGGCCGTCGTTGGCTCGTCCCCGGAAGAAGGCGGCGCGGCCGCCTCTCCGGAAGGAGCCGGCGCGGCCGCCTCTCCGGAAGGAGCCGGCGCGGCCTCCTCTCCGGAAGGAGCCGGCGCGGCCGCCTCTCCGGAAGGAGCCGGCGCGGCCTCGCCGCCGGCGGGCGCGTCGGAGTCCCCGGCAGCCGGGGCCATGAGGTCGGTCTCCAATATTGCGGGGGGCTCGGAGCCGTCCGGGGAGGGCCGGGCGTCCCCGGGGTCCGGCGCGGTTCCTGCGGCCTCGGACGCCCCGGCGGAGGCCGCAGCGGCAGAAGCGTCGATCTGGTAAATCTTGTAGGCCGCCGCGTAGGCGCGGGGAGTGCCGGGGAAGCGGTTCTCCATCTCCTGGTAGGCGAGCCGAGCCTCGTCGGCCCGGCCCAGGGCCAGCGTAACGCGGGCTCTTGCGTTTAAGATCTCCATGCGGAAGGGGCTGGAGGCCTGGTAGAAGAGCGGATCGACCACCGGCCTGCCGTCAGGGCCCTTGACAGGGGCCTCCACCGCCTGCCACGCCCTTTCGTAATGGCCCAGCGCCGCCGCGAGGTCCCCGGTCTGCTCGGCCAAGGCCCCCTGGAGGTTATAGACGATGGGGGCGAGGCTCCTTTCCGGTTCGGGAAGGGCCGCGGCGAGCGAGTCGGCAAGCTCCCTCGCCTCCTGGTAGCGGTCGAGGCCGATGTAGGCGTCCACCATCGCGTAGCCGGCGAGGCGCCCCGCCTTGCTGTTCCCCTGCTTCCCCCGGACCTCGGCCATGGCCGCGAGCGTCTTTTCGGGGCTGGCCGGGTCGTAGGCGAGGAAGTAGGCCTCGGAGGCCTTCTGGCTGCGGCTGTTGGTTATAGCCACGGCGGCGGCCACCCCCAAGGCTACCAGTATGACGGCCAGCCCCCCCAGGAGCACCGCGTTGGTGTGGCTGAGGTAAAAGTTGTAGATGCGGTCAGTGGTGCTTTGAAAGGCGTCCTTCTCCCTGAGAAGGTCCTTGAGGCGTACCTTGGAGCTCATATATTTTTGACCGGGTGTCCCTAATGGAAGCGTGTTTGGCTTTGAGGCGCGGGAAGCTTTGCGGAGAACGGGAAGCGGGGGGGTCGGAAGCCGGCGGGGAAGCGGGCCCGATGCGGGGGGGCCCCGGCCCGAAACGGGTCCCGGGCGCGGCTACGCGTCCGTCCGGCCCGAGCCGGGAACAATGCCCTCTCTCTGCGGGAAAATAGCCCAACGCGCCGTAAATTGCAAGAGTGATTCCGCTGCGCCCCCCTGCCATCCGCTCCCGTCGGGAAAGCGGAGAGCTTCCGAAGACGCAACGAGGGCAACGCCGGCCCCCCTCAAAATTCAGCTCAGAACTAATATCTAATATATTGCCTGTAAAGATATTTAAAATCATTAAAAAGATAAATAAAAAATTAAATACTGTTTATAATAATCTTTAGTTTACTTATAAAACAATAATAATAGTTCTATCTAATAATTATTGTTATATTAGATATCTATTGTTAGGTTTCAGTTCACATCCTCAGGCGGGGGGGGCTGTCCCGCGCCAGGCTGGAATCGAGCTTCGGGCAAGCGAGAGTGGGGGGTTCGGGGGTACAAGGCAAGGCGGTCCCGGGTTATGAGGGAGGCCGCCCTAGGCCAGCTGGGGAGGTGATCTTCAACCCCGTGAACGGATACAAATCTATTATCGATATCGTGATAAATTCCTAAGTAATTGCTCCACGGAATTGATACAATTCTTGGCGGACATCTTAGATCAGCATGTAGTGCCAGAGCGTACGGATAGCACAATTTTGACAAGCTGTTAGTAAATTTGCGGCAAATCTATCAAGCAACTATTTGCCGTTTAAATCTAGCCATAACACGAGGGGTGGTTGATAGTCTCCGGCAGGGATTGCAAGAAGAATCGGAAAAGAAGCGGTATTGGAAAACCCTTGACGGCGGCGGAGAGGCCAAGCGCGTCGCCGGTTGCTGGCTTACGCCCCGGAATCGCCTTTTGCGCCGGAATCGGCCGGCTTCAGGCTCGAGCGGCCGACATCCTCCCCCGCCTAAAGGCAGGGGATTCCCGACCGAGCCCGAGGTTTGTGACGGGGCCCTCGGCGGCGCGCGCGGATCTCCGGAGGGTTCCGGGCTCCCGATCTCCCGCGTATTGGCGCGGCAAGCTCCGCCGCGAAGCCGTTTATCGAGCCGGCCGCGCAGGCGTTTGCCGCAAGCGTTTGGGAGAATAGACGGGGTTGCGGCCGCGAGAGCGGCGGCTTTGAAAAGACGATCATGCGCCAGATGCTGCCCAACGTCTTCGTCCCCATTACCCGCTCCCGGACACAGGCTCCGGGTGGGCCCGGGGAGCGGGCAAACGGCGGCGAACAGGGATCGTTTCCTTAAAAAACCTTACGGAAAAGGCGTTTACAAGCTCCCGCGACGCTGGAGGGAACCCGACACCCTTGAGGGGACGGGCATTTTCAAGGGTCGGCACAGGCCGTCGCCCGCCGTGGCTTGGCCCCGGCACAGTTCCAGGCCATGGTTCTGCCCCTGACCCCGTCCTGTTCCCAGCCATGATCACGGCCGAGATCCTTGCCGATGCCCTGGCCATGTTTCTGGACGCGGCACTGGAACTGGCCCAGAGCCAGCGGGCAAGGAAAGGGCGGAACGCCCGCCGCCCCGCAAACGGCGCGATCCAGGCGAACCCAGCGCGGCCGGTGGCCACGGCTGTCCAGGAAGCGGAACGGGCGAGGCGGCAGGCTTTCAGGCAGGGCCTGCCGTCAGAGCCTTCCCCTGTTCCTGAGCATCGCCTTCGCCACCCCGCTCTCCACGGCCTTCTCGATCAGGGCGTACAGCTCGTCGGGGGTCAAATCCGCCACCCTCGGCGGCGTCCGGGCTCCTTCCGCCGTCCCTCCGGGAAACCCGTCCGGCGGCGATGACGGAAAACGCCCAAGCGGGGCGGCGGGCAGGAGATCCGGGGCGACTTCCGGCAAAACAGGCGGGCCGTCCCCGGCGGCGGGGGCCGCGTACCCGGCCGGGGCCTCAGGAGCCGCCTGGCCCCTGCGGCCCGAAGGCGCCGCCGGTTCAAACGGATCCGCGAGGCCCATGGGTTCCGCCGGATCGGAGGGACCGGCTGGAACTGAGGGTTGGCCCGGATCCTCAGCGCCTACTGGATCCACCAGATCAACAGGATCGGCGAGATCCGGTATCTCGGGCAGTTCCGGGAGCCCGGCGGCTCCGGGGAGCCTGGAAACTTCCGTCGGCAACCCGCCCTCCCCTTCCAAAGGGAGCCCGCCGCGGCTCGGCGTGGCAGCCGCCCCGCTCCTTATGGAAATCCCGCCCAATGGCTGGGGGGGGGCCGGGGGAAGGGCGTCCGGGGCCAGGATCCTGGCGTCGACCCTGTCGGTCAAGAGTATCGTGCGTGTTTCGCTCCCCTGGCCCGCGCCCGGGCGGGCGGGTACCGGGGGCCTGTAGGCCACGGTAGGCGCCCCGGCCCGGCGGGCGCCCGGGGAGTCCGGCGCTGGTTTGAGCGGCAGTGGCGGCACTGAGGGTCCCGCTGCCCGCGCGGGCCCGGGCTGGGGCTCCGGGAGCGGCGCCCCGCCCGCGACGGCGGTCGGAAGCGTAAGCGGCGCGGGAGCCGTCGGAGCCGCAACGCCGGCCGAAGGCGGGTTTCCCGAAAGGGGAGCCCCGTCGGAAACGGAATCCCCGCCGAAATCCAGCTCAGTGACCGGTTCCAGCTCCGTGGCTGGTTCCAGCTCAGTTGCCGGTTCCAGCTCAGTTGACGGTTCCAGCTCCGGTGCCTGGTCCAGCTCCGGTGCCTGGTCCAGCTCCGCAGCCTGGTCCAGCTCCGTGAGCGGGCCCAGCTCCGCGACCGGGCCCCGCTCCGCGACCGGGTCCAGCTCCGCGACCGGGTCCAGCTCCGCGGTCGGGTCCAGCTCCGGTGCCGGGTCCAGCTCCGTGAGTGGGCCCAGCTCCGTGAGCGGGCCAGTATCTAGCTGGGAGGCAGGAACCCTGCCTCGGGCAGTATCCGGGAAAGGCTCGGGCTCCGGCCCGGAAAGAGGATCCGGCGCCGGCGCGGGGGCCTCGCGGCGGGTGGCGGGCGCGGGATCGGAAGCGGGGACGGGCCGCAGGGGGGCCGGCGAGCCCTCGAAGCTGCCCAGGACCTCGTCCATGTCCTTTAATATGTCGTCGGGGGAGAACTCCCTGTCGAAAACGGGGCTCCCGGCGCGGCCCCCGATCCGGGAAGGGCCGGGCCGGGACTGTGGCTGGCGGCCTCGGGTAGCTGGCCGGGCCGGGGGGCCGAGGGCGGCGTCACTGAAGCCAGCGTGATCGCCCGGGCCAAGGGGCGAAGGATCGTCCTCTTCCCCGAAATCGTCCTGGGACGCCGCTACGGAGAGATCCAGCGGGTCCTCCCCTCCGTCCCCGGCGCTTAAGCCGCCCGGGTACCCGGGCTCGCCGCCGTCCCCCCCGTCGCCTTCGCCAGCCACCTCGCCTCCGTATCCGCCCTCGCCTCCGTATCCGCCCTCGCCGTCGTATACGCCGCCGCCGTCCCCGTATCCGTCGCCGGAGCGGTCCCCGAAGATCTCCAGGCGGGCGGGACCGCCGTCGAAGTCAGGGAGTTCGGGCCCGTCGAAACCGAGCTCGCTCGGCCCTGGGCTCTCGCCCCGGCCCTGACGCCCGGCACGGGGGGAGGGCTGGCCGCGCCTGGGGGAAGGCGGGAGGGTGGGCGGCGGGGCCGAAGGGACCGAGTCGAAGGGCAAGCGGTCCAAGGGCTCCAGTGGGAGCGGTTCCACCACGTCGTCGTCCTCGGGGAAGAGATCCTCTAAGGGCTCGTCGTCGCGGAAAGGGGCCAAGACCGCGTCAGGGGCCGCGAATTCCCTGCGCGGGGGAGCGTAGCCGCCTTCCTCGGGGCCCGGTTCCAGGGAAGAGTCCAAAGAGGGGTCCAGGATGGGATCCAGGAGGGCCTCCAAGGCCTCCTGGCCGCCGTCGTCCGCGTCCAGGCCGGTGCCCTCGCGGGGCTTGGCGCCGCCCGCGTCCCCGAAGGGGGCTTCGGGATCCGCCGGGCCCGGGGGGCCGGGTCTTCTGCGTCCGTCGCTCATGGCAGGTCTCTTTCGCCGGACGGCCCTGGCTGGGGGCG
>JAIRZX010000381.1 GCA_031267005.1 Deltaproteobacteria bacterium | reverse complement strand
GGGGGGCGTAAGGCGGCTGGGGCGGGTACGCACCCCGGTCGGCGTAAGGATCCTGCGGCTGGTACGCACCCCGGGCGGCGTAAGGCGGCTGGGGCGGGTGCGCTCCCCGGACGGCGTAGGGATCCTGGGCCGGGTAAGCGCCCCTGGCCTGGGAAAGGCCATGCGGGGAGGCCCAGCCGGCCGCGCCCTCCCTGGAGGAAGGGGGGGGCGCGCGGTAAGGGCCGTCGGCGAAACTCTGGCCGGCGGCCGCAGACGGCGCCAGGTAGTCCGGGGGAGGCGAGCCGAAGGGGCGGCCAGCCGGAACGGTTCGGTCGGCATCTTCGGGAAACGGCGCCCCGGCGGCTTCGGCGGGAACTGCCGGCGTCCCGGCCCGGCCTGCCCGGCCGGGCGGGCCGTCGGGGAAGGCGTCCCGGACAGTGGGGCCCTGCGCCCGGCCGGCAAGCGCGTCCTCGCGTCCCGGCGGGGGCTGGGAAGCCGGACGGCCGGGAAGGGCCGCCGGCGCCGCGGGAGCGCCCGGCGCGGGGGATGGCTTCGGGGGGCCGTCGCTGGAATGGGGGGGGGCTGTCATAGCATGCCGCGCTGCTTAATCGTGAGGTAGCGGTTGACGAGCGCCGCCCCCGCCTCGGCGGGGGGGAGATCCAGCGACCAGACCCCCATGCGGCTCACGCGCTCAAGGGCGACCGCGCGGTCGTGCATAAGGCCTCCGGCTATGACGCTTTCGGCCATCGAGAAGTAGTCGTTGGGGGGCTTGGCGGCCAGCCGGGCGGTCTGCGGGTCGGGCGTGGACACGAATATGACCAGGTGGCGGCGGCTCAACAGCTCCAGGCAGTCCAGGAGGAGGGAAGCGCCCGCCGAGTCGCCGAACTCGGTGAAGAGGACCACCAGCGCCCGGTGGCGGAGCCTCGCGGCCAGCTCCGCCAGGCACAGCGTGAAATTGGTCTCCTCGGCGCGGTAGTCGAGGCGGGCCGTGAACCTCTGGAGCTTTAAGAAAAACGAAGGGGTCCTTCCGGGGGACAGGAAGCTCCTGAAGGAGGAGTCGAAGCCGCACGAACCAACGAGATCCCCGCTCTTCAGGGAAAGCCACCCCAAAAGGAGCCCTGCCTTCACGAAGTGGTCCAGCCTCGGGAGCCCGCCTACGGGCTCGCTCATGAGCCTGCCGGTGTCGAAGCCCAGGACTATCTGGGCGTTGCGCTCCATCTGGAACTCCTTGGCCAGGAGCTTTCTGTGCCTGGCCGAGCGCTTCCAGTCTATGAAGCGGTTGTCCATGCCGCGCCGGTACTCGGAGAGGTTCTCGAACTCCGAGCCCTCGCCCCTGAAGGGGCGGGTGACCGAGCCTGCCGCCCCCTCCCGGTTGAAGAACGACAGGGCCTCGGCGTGGACCCTCCTCACGTCCTGGACTATCTCGCAGTCGAACCCGAGCTTGACCGTCGTCCTTGTCTCCGAGAAGCCCAAAGGCCCCCTCCAGGCGAACCACAGCGCCGCGAACCTGACGGCGCCCCGGCGCAGGGGGAGTATCTCCAGCCCGGCCTCGCCCTCGCCGTCAGTAAGGGTCGCCGTGACGGACGGGTGGTCCTTGACCGGACCCAGGATCTCGATTAAGGCCTTCACCGTAAATACGCCCTCGCGCCCGGGGAGCCTCACGGGTATCAGGAAGGGCTCGGGGGAGCCCGCGTACAGGAGTTTCGGGGGGGTGAAGTCGGCCTCCAGGGCGGATGCCGACGGGCTCTTGGCCATATCGTAGAGGAAAAGCGCGAGCGCCACCGCCGGCAGGTACAGCGCCACGAGGAACTCGCCGGGGAAGGCGGTCAGGACTACCGCCGCTATGGGGACCGAGCAGGCCACCGCGACGGCGCATCTGGGAGCGGGAAGGATCATGGGGAGTCAGGCGGACCGGGCTTTGCCGCTTCGTGTCCGTTCGGGCGGGAAGCGGGTCGGAGCGCGGGGCGGGGGCTCGCGCGGCGGGGGAAAGGAAAGGAACGGAACGGAGCGGAGCGGAGTGGCGGGCCGCCCGGGCGCGCTGGACCCGGCGGGCCGGAGCTTGCGGGTTTGGGCGCCGCTACCGGGGCGCGGGGATCTGGTTTAGGATCTCGAAGACCGCCCGGTCCGGAGTGAAGCCCTCGATGTCGGAGGAGGGCGTCATGACCATGCGGTGGCGCAGGAGAGGCGCCGCCAGGAGCTTTACGTCGTCGGGGATGGCGAAGTCGCGGCCCTGGAGCGCCGCGTAGGCGCGGGAGGCCGCGGAGAGCATGGCGGCGGAGCGCGGGGAGGCCCCGGTCTCGACGGCGGGGTGGGCCCGGGTGGCGCGGACCACGTCCACCACGTAGGCGGCCAGGGTATCCGCGAGCTTCACGGAGGCGGCGGCGGCGCGGGCGTAGGCCACGTGCTCTTTGTTGGCGACGGCGGTCACTCCCAGCATGGAGGGTTTGGGCATGCTGGGCTTGGAACCGTGGCGGCGGACTATCTCTATCTCCTCGTCCCTGGAGGGGTAGTCAAGGAGGATCTTGAAGAGGAAGCGGTCCAGCTGCGCCTCGGGGAGCGGGTAGGTGCCCTGCTGCTCGATGGGGTTCTGGGTGGCGGCGACCAGGAAGTCGTCGCCCAGATCCATCGTCCGCCGGTCTATGGTGACGGTCCTCTCGCTCATGGCCTGCAGGAGCGCCGCCTGGGTCTTGGGGGGCGTGCGGTTGATCTCGTCGGCCAGGAGGATCTCGGTGAACACGGGCCCCGGGGTCAGGGTGAACTCGTTCGTCTGGAAGTTGAAGAGGTTCGTGCCGATGATGTCGCCGGGCATCATGTCCGGGGTGAACTGGATCCTCCCGAACTGGAGCCCCAGGCTCATCGCGAACGACTGCACCAGGAGCGTCTTGCCGGTGCCCGGGACGCCTTCCAGGAGCACGTGCCCGCCTGAGAGCAGCGCGCAGAGCAAGAGCTCAAGAGCGCCCTCCATGCCGACGATGACCTTACACACCTCGGCGCGGACCGCGCCCGTTATCCTTGCCACCAGTTCCAGGTCCAATTTCCGCCTCCTCCTTCCAGAGGTGGAGCCTCCCCGCGTAAAAGAGCAGGCGGGGCGCCGAGGGCGACGGGAGCGAGAGTTCGAGTTCCGCGCCGGCCGCTATCTTCTTCAGTCTCCAGGCCCCCTTGCCGGGGGACCTGGCGTCGAGCCAGTCTACGAGCGCTTTGGGGTCGTTCCGGGCGGCGGGGGGGGCCTTGAGCCTCCTCGCCGCCGATCCTACCACGGAATCCATGTAGCGGCGGAAAAGATCGCGCCGCAAAGGCCCGCGCTCCAAAATGAGCGCGGTGTTGGCGATGAGGCCGGCCTTCCCGAAGCCGCGCTCCGGCTTGCGTTCCTCGGGCCACATGCGTTTCATGCCGAACAGGAGCAACAGGAGCGCCGCCAGGAAGGCCAGGAGTATAGGGCCGGTCTCGGGCGACTGCATGAGTTTGAAAAAGCCGCCCCCCCCTCCCCGGACCTCGCCCGTCCGCTTGAGGTGGGACTCGTCGAAGGTGACGGTCGCCGTGCGCGGGAGCCCGGCGGCCCAAAGATCCACGAGTTTTAAGGAGAACTTGAGGTTCTGGCCGCGGACGATGCCGTGGTTGGAGGGTCTGTCGGGATCCGAAACGCTCCAACTCCTGGGGAGCCCGGGACGCGAGATTTCCCCCACGAGAACGCCGTCCCGCGAGGAGACTACGGGCCTTAAGCCGGGCGTGGGCTTCAAGAGCTGGACCGGGCGCCCGCCGAAGTCCGGCTGGACGTCCAGCTCGTTCAGGTTGAAGGTCTGGGCAGAATCCGCCGTCAGGATGGGGGGGGAGGACCGGTCGTCCCAGTCGTCGTCCTCCCCCATCCTGAGGAGCAGGAACAGCACGTAATCCGGGGGGGCGAACATGGGCCTTGCCTCCCTGATCCAGCCGTTGTGCAAGGAGTCCAGGCGGGCTACCCACTTGGGGAGAACCGCGAGCACCCTTCCCTTGGAGTTCCGGAGTTTCTGAAAGTCCGAGGATCCGTTCTCGGCGAAGGCGGCCGAATCGGCCAGCACCACCGCCGAGAAGGGCCCCGTCGGAAGCGGCGCGCCGGAGAGACGGCGTTCCACGTGCGGCCTGTGTTCCTTCAAAACCTCGTAAAGGGCTTCGTGGCCCAGGGCCGAGGACGAGTAAGACCCGTAACGCGAGTCGCTCACCGCCGGGGAGGCTGGCCTGGCCTCCGGCCGGTCGCCTCCGCCGTCCTTGGACATGGCCAGCACGGCTATAAGGAGCGCCAGGATAGCTCCTGCCGCCGCCAGGGCCCCTACGGGAACGCCGCGCTTTCCGCTCATCGGGAGTCCTCCCGGACGGCCGGCGGGGAGGCGGGAGCCCCTGGAGAGGCGGCGGGGCCGGGCGCGGCCGCGGCAAGCGCGGCGGACGAGGAGGGCGGACGGGTAAGGGGCGAAGGGCCGGTTGCCGGTACGGGGCCGGAAACGCCAGCGGGCTTTGCGGCGCGGGCCGATTCGGCCATGGCTCTGGCCTTCCCCCTGTCCGCGGCCGCCGCGGCCGCGGCGGGCGTGACGGAGCTTATCAGCCTCCCGAAACTCGCCCGCGCCGCCTTGTAATGCTCTTCGCCGGGAACGAAGGCCCCGAACCAGGAGTACTCGCTCATGAAGACCAGCTCGCGCAGCGACTCGTCCTCGGCGCGGTTCAAGGGAAGGGCCGGGAGGAGCTCCCTGGAGGTCATGTGCGGCGGGACCTTCAGGCGGTCGCGTTTCCGGAAGGCCTCCAGGCCGTTTAAGAGAAGCGCGTGAACCGCCTCCCCGAAGAGCCCCTTTCCGGCCAGGTCGTCCGCGTCGTCGCGGACGTGCTTCAGCGCGTTGTCCAGCTCGCGCCTGGAAGCGGCCTTCGCCGTCTCGGGCTGGGGGGGCTCCTCCTTTTGGGGTTTCCTGGACCTTAAAGCCCTCGACACGAGGATAAAGGCCAGCGCCACGCAACCTCCCACGGCCAGGGCAGCTGCGGCTTTCGCGAGGGAGACCGGGGGCTTGGGGATTTCCATTTTTTTGGGAGGGGCGTGCGGCTCGTAGAGGGGGAGATCGGTCTGGATGCCCTTGTTCTTGACTGTCTTCCGGAGGTGGCGTTCCAGCCTCTCGTAGCCCTGGTCCACGGTTTGCGGGAGCTCCGACTGGTCGCCCGGCGCGGGCGCCACCGCCGCGAGCGCCGGGGGGTGCGGGGTGGGCCCCGAAGGCCGGATGCCGGGCGCGAAAGGCTCCGGGAGCCCGGGAAGGCCGACCGGCCAGGGCAAAAGGCACAGGCCAGCAAGCGCCGCGAGAGCGGCGGCCGCCATGGGCCCCGCAAGCCCCGGGCCGCGCCTTGAATACCCGCGCCCGGAAAGGAGGCCGCGTCCCGCAACCGGCTCCCGCCCGGCAACCGGTCCCCGCCCGGAAACGGGCCCCGTGGTTGGAGCTTCGGCTCCGGACGGCCCTCGGGGGGAAGGGGTCAAGGCGTCGGGACCGCATGGCGCGGCGCCGTTGGCCTGGGAGGAAGTGTAAGGCATGGGGCCTCGGGGGACGCAGGTGGGGGGAGGGCGGCTTGCAGGGATGCTCGAGACTGCTCTAAACGGGCATTATCGCATAATTGTACTCGCTAGGCAAAGCACAGGAATTGGAGGGCATGAATATTGCAAGCGTTGCTTCAAGGAATTCAGAATCCAGGTCGCTTGTCCATAACGGGGGTATTGGCCGGCGAGCGGCTGGCTGCCGGGACGGACGCGAATTCATAGCGCCGTTTCCTTGATCCCTCCATGCCGTCCCAGCCCTCCATGCCGTCCCAGCCCTCCACGCCGTCCCAGCCCTCCACGCCGTCCTAGCCCTCCACGCCTTCCTCGTCCTTTTTCCCTTCCTTGGCGGCGGCAAGCCCAGCGGCGGACCTCTCGGCTTCCTTGGCCGCCGAGTCTTCGACGTAGAGGGGTATTATCTCGGAAGGCGGGCCGGATTTGACGATCCTCCCCTTTTCCAGCCAATACACTGTGTCGCAGAACTCCAGCGTGGTGAGCCTGTGCGCTATCACCACCGTCGTCACGTCGGGGCCGGCCTCGGCGAGCGTCCTGCGTATGAGGTTCTCGCTGGCCTGGTCCAAGGCGCTCGTGGCCTCGTCGAAGAGGAGCACCTGGGGGTTCGAGTAGAGGGCGCGGGCTATGGCGACGCGCTGGACCTGCCCGCCGGAGAGGCTCTGGGCGGAGCTCGAGAGAGGCATGTCCAGCCCCCTCGGGTCCTTGTCCGCGAAGTCGGCGGCGGCCTTCTTCAGGGCAGCCCTCACCCTCGCGTAGTCCTTCTCGGCGCCCCAGTCGGCGAAGGCCACGTTGTCGGCGAGGGTGCCGTCCAGCACGAGCGGGTTCTGGGGCACGAAGCCCAGGATGCGGAAGTAGGCTTGCCTCCCGGCCGGGGTCAGGGGTTTGCCGTCCACCAAGAACTCCCCCGCGGAGGGGGGCGCCAGCCCCGAGAGTATGAGCGCCATGGTGGACTTGCCGGAGCCCGACGGCCCTATGAGCCCGGTCCGCGAGCCTTTGGGCACGGTGACGTCCACGCCGGAGAGGGCGTCCTGGGCGGCCCCGGGGTAGCGGAACGAAGCCCCCTTGAGCGCGATGGCCCCGTCGAAGCGGAAGTCCGGGTCCGGTTCGGGGGGCGGCGGCCCTCCTTCTGCGTGGAACTTCTCCCAGAGCTCGAAGAAGGCGATGGCGGTGGGCCTGCCGCTCCGCAATTTCACGGAATAGACGAGGCAGCGGTTTACGGCGGGCAGTATCCTCCAGGCGGTGAGCATCAGCAGTGAAGCCGTCTGGACGATGTCCTCCAAAGAGAAGTTCATGGCGAGCATGCCCACCACCATGCCCCCCATCGTCGCGAAGCCCAGGGTTTCGAGGATCTGCTGCGGCATCTGGCCCAGGTAGCTTATGAGCACCCTCGGCTTGAGGCCCCTGGCCAGGGCCTGCGAGAAGCCCTGGAGCGCCAGGCCCTGCGCCCTGTGGATGATTATCTCGCGGATGCCGCGGGAGGCCGCCATGAGTATGCGGTTCTCGTCGTTGGTGGCTTTCAGGACCTTCGCGCCCTCCCTGTCCAGCCGGCGGCGGAAGAAGGCGTACAGCATCAGCGCCGCGGTCCCGAAGATCCCGAAGGCCGTGACGGTCAGCTTGGGCTCCAGCCAGGAAAGCGACACGAACAGGGTGAGGCAGATGATGGCGTTGGAGTAGAAGAGCAGCAGGCTCGAGGCGTAGTCCGAGAATACGTGGCGGTTTATGACCTTGAGGATAGCCTCCTGGCTTTCGGGCGTGATGTGCCAGAGATAGTCCCTCGCCATGTACCGGCGGACGGTCTCGGTGGAGATGTGCATGACGGCCCTCTCCGCGAAGGCCGAGCAGGCCCGCGAGGCGACGACGGCGGAGGCGCACTTCATCGCGATGGAGACGACCATCAAAAGGCTCGCGAGGGCCACTATCCTCCTGGGCGAGTTGAGGATCTCGACGCGGAGCCCGGGGAAGAGCCAGAGAAGCGGCTTCAGGAGGAAGTTGTCAGGCACCGCCTCGGGCGTGGCAATGCTCAAGGCGAAGACCGAAATGCAGACCAGGGAAAGAGTTTCCAGGAACCCGGTGACGAGTTCGATGCCGAGAACCGACCACCAGCGGAGCCTGAGGCGGTGCGGCAAGGCGTTCAGCAGCCTCACGGCGTCCTTCAGGAACGCCCGGTAGAAGGCTTGGGCGGTCCTTACTGGGTAAGGGGCGGTCATTTCCCGCCCCGTTTTCCGCCTTTGCCGGAACCCTTGCCGCGGCCTTTGCCGCCGCCCGTTCCGGAACCCTTCCCCTTTCCGGAACCCCCGCCTGTTCCGGACCCCCCGCCTGCGGCTGAGCCTTTGCCCGCTCCCGCCGCGGCGGCCCCGGCTGCCTTTTCCAGGCCTGTTCCGGAAAGCGCCGCGCTCTCTTCCTTGGCCCCTCCCGCGGCTCCTCCCTTGCCGCCCGCTTTGGCGCCGGTCTTGCCCTTGCCCTTGCCCTTGCCCTTGCCCGTGTCCTTGCCCTTGCCGCCGGAAACGCCGGCTCCCCCGGAAGGAACCGCTTTCCTGGAGCCGGAGGCCCGGTAAGCCGCCGAGGAGGGCCCGGCCTTGGTCAGGGACCATATTAAAAGGCCGGCTCCGAGGAGAAAAGGCAACACCGAGAGCATCTGCCCCCGCGAGAGCGCCAGGGTGTCGAGCTCGTTCTGGCGCTCTTTGAGGAATTCGACGCAGAAGCGCCCAGCGAAATAGACGAGCATGAACACCGCCGTGAGAGCCCCCCTCGGCCTCCTCTCCCTGCCCAGCGCCCTGTCGGCGGCGAGCAGGGACAGGAAGACGAGGACGCCCAGCAGGAATTCCAAGATCTGGGTGGGGTAGCGGGGCGGGACTAAGTCCAGCGGAGTCCAGGAGTCGTAGCGCGGGAACTTGACGCCGAAGGCGGAGCCGGGGGCGGCAATCTTTCCCACGATCTCCGAATTGAAGAGGTTTCCGACGCGTATGAACGCCGCGCCCGCCGCCGCCGAGAACGTGAAGCGGTCGGAAAGCTCCCAGAAAGGCACTTTGGTGCGCCAAGACTGCCAGAACAGGGCCGCCAGGAGTCCCAGGGTGGCCCCGTGGCTCGCCAGTCCCCCTTCCCAGATCCTGAAAAACCACGTCGGATCGTTTAGGAAGTAGTCCAGGTTGTAAAAAAGGATGTGCCCGGCCCTGGCGCCCGCGATGGTCCCTATGAAGCCGGGTATTATGAAGGACGCGGCCTCGTCGGCCCCCCTCCCGCCCCGCTCCATCTGCCAGCGGAACAGGGAGAAGCCGGCCAGGAAGGCCAAGGCGAAGAACATCCCGTACCAGCGTATGGGCCAGTCTATGCCGGGCACGGTGAATATGACCGGATCCACGTCCCAGACCGTGGGCAAGAGAGGCTCCTTTCGGGGGCGCGGCCGCTTGAAGCTCAGCGGCGGCGGGCCCGCCGGGGCCGGAAAGGCCGGACGGCGGGGGTGCGGGGAGGTGGCGGGGACGGCGCGGAGGGCAAAAAGGCGGGTATTCAGGCGCCGGACGGGAAAAAAAAAAGGCCCGGGGCCAGCCTCGGGCGAAGGGAGGGGGCTTGCGCCTTTCTGGCGGGGACTGCCATTTTACCGCATCCCGGCAGCTTTTGGGTATCCGTTCGGCGCCGCTCCGCAAGCGGCGCGCGGGACACGCGTCCGGCCCTCGCGTCCTGCGCGGAGCTTGGCTTGGGCCCTAGGGGGGCCCCCCCTGCCGTTCCCCTCCCCCCCCCGGCGCGTCCTTCCACCCCTTCCCGGCAGTCAAGTCCGGGCCGCAGGGGGGCTTTTGGATTGCGCGGGAGGACGCGGAACGCCGCCGCCGCCACCGGGAGTGGAGTTCCAAGCGGGCGGCGGCTAAAGGGGCCGCTCCGTTCTTGTCCGGACGGGGTGCATTTATTTCCGCAAGCGGCGAGCTTGGCCGGCGCCGCCGCCGGTTTTGGCCGGTGAGGGCGTGAAAGCCGTCCGTTTTCGTTGGGGCCTTACTGGCCGCCTCGCGGGCGCTAACCGCCGCCCGCGCCCTGGGCGTTGCCGCTTCCTTC
>JAIRZX010000323.1 GCA_031267005.1 Deltaproteobacteria bacterium | reverse complement strand
GAACCCAAACTCATGGTGTGCCTCGACGTCATAACCGACGGCTTGGACCCCTATGCACCGCGCTTAACGGTGGACGGCGTCGATACCGTGGAGTGCCGCGTCCCGCCGCCCCACCACGTGGTCTTCCGCGGCGAGCAGGCCGAGAGGCTGGCGCTGGGCGAGCTGGGGGTGGGCGACTTCATAGGCGTGCGCTTCAGCTTCATCCCCTGGGACGCGGTGACTTTGGCCGAGATGGCCCGCTCTTCGGCGCCCGGCTTAATCCCCGTCCTGGGCGAGGGAGACAACCCGGTAATTTTCTTGAAGGCCGGCGGCGGGGAGTCGGCGTCGGCGGGCGCCGCCATCCCCGCCGCCGACGGCAAGGCGCTTCCGGCCTCCGGGGCCAGGGGCAAGGCCGGGGTCGGGGCGCGGGGCCGCGTCAATGGCGAGGCCAGTCACGGGAAGGGCGCGGGCGGCGCCTCCCGCAATCCGCAGTCCTGCGGCTGACGCGAAAGGAGACTTGAACTGTGCTGGAGCGCGGAAACTGGGCTGAGCTCGCGGGCGCCTCGCCCGAACCTGACACGGCTGGCCGGGCCATTTGCGGGCCGCCGCTTGCCCCCGGCCAGGCCGCGGGCGGGAGGGCCGCCGCCGGCTGCGGGGACGGCGCGGAGGGCGCGGACGCGGACGCCATCCTGCGGCGGGGTCCGGACGCGGGCTTCTGGAACGCTACGGGAGAACCCCCGTCACGCCCCTACTTCCCGCAGCCCATCCAGGCGGAGATAGACAGCCTGGTGGAGGACTACAGGTTCCTCAGGGGCTACGAGAGGCTGAAGGCAGTGAAAGGCTGGAAGGGCGACCATGCGGACCAGGTTTACGCGGGCTTTCTGGCGGAACGGCGCTGGAGGCTCATCGGCAACCTTTCCCCGGAACTCCGGGGCTGGGCCGACCCGCTGCACCTTCTCTGGAAACAGGACGAGGCGGCCCGCCCGCAACTCCTCCCCCCCGAGGCCGCCGCGGAAACCGGGGCTCCGGGACCGGACCCCGGCCTCGGCTCCGGGCGCCCGGAGGCCGGACCGGCAGAGGGACTCGACGCGCATTTTCCGCCCGCGCCCTCCGTCGCCTCTCGCGAGTCGCCCCCCGCCGCCGCCCGCCCTTCCGACTTAGGCGGTGCCTCCGCCTGGGCTTCCGACATATCCGGCGCCTCCGCCAGCGCTTCCGACATATCCGGCGCCTCCCCAGCCGATTCCGGCTTGCCGCCGGTTTCAGAGACAGACCCCCCATCCGATTCGGCGTCCGGGGCCGCCCCTTCCCCGCCGGGGAAGGGCGTAAGGGGACTCTTCAGGCGGATAGCCGGGCTCTTGACCGGAAAGGCTTACGCCCGCGTTGCGGCCCGGACCGTCCCGGACCAGCGGAACGTCCGGGGCCTTGAGGACGCGCCGGGCCATCCGGCCGCCGCCGACGGCCCGTCCGCCCAGACAGCCCTGGCTACGCCGTTCCCGGCCGTCCCGCCCGCCCTGGCGACCCCGGTTCCCGCCCTCCCGATCCTCGCGGCCTTCCCGTTCCTCCCGATTGCCGACGTCCCCCCGACCATGCCGGTCGTAGAGGAGCAGGAGGAAGGGGACGGCCCGCTCCACAGGCTAATCATGGAAGCGATCCTCGCCCGCGACCCGACCCGCCCGTCCGGCGCCATGCCCCCCGGGGAGGCTGCAGTCGGCCCTGGTTTTAAAAAGGCCGGCCAGACGGCGGACGGGAACGGCGCGGGGAGATTCCGGGGACCTGCGAAAGGTTCCAGCGTTCCAAGGGAATCAGTGGGTTCCATGGACTCCGCGGACCCAAGGGTTTCCTTGGCCCCCGCCGTCCCCAAGCACTCCGAGGGCTTCCGGGGAGGCGGGGACGGAGGGATGCAGCCGTAGCGGGGAGCGGGGGCCCCCAGCTCCGGACGAGGCCGAACCTACCCTTCCGGAAAGCCGCGAGCCCCGAACCTCTTTCCGCCTGATCGTCAGCGCGGCTTGCGGGCCGCGGTACCACCAGAAAACCAATCGGCCCGCAAAGGATCAAAATGGAACCGAAAGACAAAGCTCCTGATTCGACTGACCTCGCGCGCCCTTCCGGCTGCGGCGCCGTACGCCCGGCGCGGTTTCCGGCGGGATTACGGGACGGTGAGGGCGAATGGCCCGGACCCGATTCGGAGCCCGTAACCGGGACCGGGACCGGGACCGGGACCGGTGCCGAGATCGGGACCGGTGCGGGTGCCGAGGCCTGGACCGATCAGAAGAAGGATTACTCATCGGATCCCCAAACTGAGGGGAATTGCGGCGGGGCGGAGGCTTCCAGTCCGGAGTCCGGAGTCCGGAGTCCGGAGTCCGACGGCGGCGACGGCCTCGACTGCTCAAGGAGTCACGGTTGCTCTCCGGGGCAAGACGCCGGTAATTTCGTGAAGCGCTGCGCCGAGGCAAACCAGCCTGTATCCAATGGCATTGATATGCATATTGAAAATTTTACAATCAATATATCCGCAAAGTGCGGCTTCGCGATATGTGATGCTGTCTCCAACACCTCCTGCCGGGATCATGGGAAGTCGGACTGCCACTCCTCCTTCCCGACTGACTACTACTCCAATTTCAATTCCGACTCAAACTCCAATTCCGACACCAATTCCGACTCAAACTCCAATTCCGACACCAATTCCGACTCAAACTC
>JAIRZX010000303.1 GCA_031267005.1 Deltaproteobacteria bacterium | reverse complement strand
GGCCTGGGGAGCTCGCAGGAATTCCTGGCCCTTTGCCGGGATCCGGAATACGCCAGGTCCTTAGGGATAGAGGCCCCGAGCCTGGAGGGCTACCTTTTCCCCGAGACCTACAGCTTCCCCCGGGGCACCCAGATGAGGACCATCGTCAAGACCATGACGGACCAGTTCTTCAAAGTCTGGAACCGCTACTCGGACGAGGCGGCGGCCCGGGGGCTCACGATGAACCAGGCAGTGACGCTCGCCTCCATCGTGGAAAAGGAGACCGGCGACCCGGCAGAGAGGCCGCTCATCGCCGCCGTCTTCTACAACCGCCTCGAAAAGAAGATGCGCCTCCAGACCGACCCCACCGTCATCTACGGCATCCCCAACTTCGACGGCAACCTCACCCGGGCCCATCTCCAGGAGCCCCACCCCTGGAACACCTACGTGATCCAGGGCCTCCCGCCGGGCCCCATCGCGAGCCCGGGGGAGGCCGCAATCCGCGCCTCAGTAAACCCGGTGAAGGCGGACTACCTTTACTTCGTGTCGAAAAACGACGGGACCCACCACTTTTCCTCCACGCTGAAGGAGCACAACCGGATGGTGGCCCAATACCAGAGGCAGGGCCGGAGCTCCTGACCGCCCGCGCCTGACGCGTCGCGGGGGGCCTGCCCGCAACGTCCGGCGAAGGCCCGCCCGGGGCCCGCCGAACGGGGAAGGCGGGTGGGCCGCCGACGGGCCCGGAGGGAGGCCTCCGAAGGGCCGGCGGGTAGCCGGCGGCGGCCGCCGTCCGCGCCGGAGGGAGGCCTCCGAAGGGCCGGCGGGTAGTCGGCGGCGGCCGCCGTCCACGCCGGAGGGCCGGCGCCGGGCCGCCTTATGCCGGCTCCCGGCCCGGGGACCGGCCCCCCTCCCCTTTCCCGCCCGTTTCGGCCCGCGTCCGGGCGCCTCCCCCCATCCGCCCCCGGCGCCTCCGGCCCGGCCGTTCGCCACCATACGCCCCGAACCGGGAGCCTTACCCGGCCCGGCGGCCCAGCCGCCACTCCTCGGGAGTCGGCCCCGGACCATGCGCTCCTATATAATAAAACGCAGCATCCTGGCCGAGACCGTCCCGGCCTTCGCGGTGAACCTCGCTGTCTTCACCTTCATCCTGCTCATGGCGAGGGCCATGCAGCTGGCCGATCTGGTGATAACCAACGGGGTGTCCACGGGGGACGTCACGTGGATACTCCTCCTGGTCATGCCCAAGATGCTGTCCATGTCCATCCCCATGGCGGCGCTGCTCGCCCCGCTCACTACCTTCCTGAGGATGAGCGCGGACTCAGAGATCACGGTCCTGAAGGCGTCGGGGGTGTCCCTCTACCAGCTCCTGCCGCCGGTGGTGCTCTTCGGCCTCGCGGCGGGGATCATAACGGGGCTCTTCAACGTGTTCGTGACCCCGGCCGCGAACTTCCGCTTCCGCACCGAGCTCCTGACCCTGGCCAAGGCCAGGGCGGACCTGGCCATCAAGGAGCAGGTCTTCGTGCGCGACTTCCCGGGGCTTACGATCTACGTGGGCCAGCTGCCTTCCAGGGCCGAGGAGATGGAGAACATCTTCATAAGCGACAAGCGCATGGAGGGGGAAAACACCGTGATCGTGGCCGAGCGGGGGGTGCTGGACATCGACCGCGAGGAGGGCCTCCTGCTGTTCAGGCTGTACAGCGGCGTCATCGACCGCATGCACGAGGACCGGGGGAGCGTGGACAGCATCTTCTTCCAGACCTACGAGCTCAAGATCTTCCCCGGCTCCGAGTTCGCCCAGGACGAGGGTGGCTTCGCGGCGGGGCGCTCGGAACTCCCCACCATGGAGCTCCTGGCGGAAAGCGCCCGCATGAAGGCCGGGCTGGATCCGGGCTGGATCTACTACCAGCTTGAGTTCCACCGCCGCTTCGCCTTCCCGGTGGCGGCCTTCCTCATGGCCGTCATAGGCATGCCCCTGGGGGCGAGCTTCCGCACCCGCGGCCGCAACTTCGGGCTGGGTGTGGGACTGGTCATCTTCGTAGTCTACTACTCTGTCTTTTCGCTGGGCATGAGCTTCGCCTCCGCCGGGGCCCTGCCCCCGGGGCCGGCGGCTTGGTCCGCCAACGCGATAGCGCTCGCCCTGGCCCTCCTGCTCCTTAAGGGCATCAACCGCTCCGCCGCGATAGACCCCGGCGCCACCGCCCGCAGGGCCTGGTCCAGGCTCCTGGGAAGGCCGGCCAACGGCAAAGGCGGGAACGGCCGGCCCGGCCCCGAGACCGCCGCGAAGCCCGCCTGGGGCGGCGGGAAGGAAGAAAGCGGGAAAGCCGGAAACGGAAGCGGGGAGGGGCCGGGCGGCGCCGACGGCGTCGGCGTCGGCGTCGGCGTCGGCGTCGGCGTTGCCGCGGAAGCGGAGGCGCCCTCCGGGCGGCCCGCCGCCGAGGGGGGGCTGTGAGCGTAATCACGCGCTACCTGGCGGGGCTTTTCCTGCGGCACCTGGGGCTCTGCCTGGCGGGCTTCCTCGCGCTCTTCCTGGTCGTGGACTTCATCGAGAAGATCTCCGACTTCGTGAGCCACTCCATACCCTACTCCGACATAGCGCTTTACTTCGCGGCCCAGGTCCCCTACGTGTCGATCCTGCTCGTCCCGGTCGCCACCCTGGCCGCGACGCTCATAACCCTGGTGCTCCTTGCCCGCAACTCGGAGATAGTGGCCTTCAAGGGATCCGGCGTGAGCCTCTGGCGGCTCTCGAGGCCGTTTTTGGGGACGGGCCTCGTCCTGTGCGCCTTAGTGTTCCTCCTGGAGAACCTCGTCACCCCCTCTGCCGCCCAGGTGGCCAACCGGATCTGGGAAGGCCAGGTCCGCAACCGCCGCGCCGAGGCCCTCCAGATGGAGGTGAGGGACGTCTGGGCGAGGGACGTGAGGCTCCTGGAGCACTTCGCCGTCTACGACGAGTCGAAGGGGGAGGCCTCGGGCGCGTCCTTCATCGTCTACGACGAGAACCTGAACCTCTCGAAGCGCATAGAGGCGAAAACGGCCCGCTTCACCCCGGAGGGGTTGAGCCTCACCAACGCCGAGGTGAAAAGCTACCGCGGCATGGACGGGGAGGGCATGCGCCGCTTCGACTTCCGCCGCCAGGCGGAACTCTTCATACCCGGTTTCCCTTCACCTCCCCCCGGGCTGGGCCGCCAGGGGGAGACGGACTCTTCCGAGATGAGCTTCCGCGCCCTTTCCGAGAGCATCGGGCTCCTGCAGGCCGAAGGATTCTACCCCATCAGGCAGATGGTGGATCTGCAGTTCAAGTTCTCGCAGCCCTTCATCACCCTGGTCATGATAGTCGTGGGCATCCCCATAGGCTTCTGGCGCGAGAAGGGCGGGAGCGTGGCCATGGGGCTGGTGCCGGGGCTGATACTGTCTTTCCTGTACCTCGTCACCATGGAGGTCTCCCGGAGCGTGGGCTACGCCGGGCTCCTGCCGCCGTTGCTCGCGGCATGGCTCCCCAACTGCTTTTTCCTGCTCGTTGGCCTTTTCCTGTTCAGCTACGTGAGGCAGTAGGGCCGGTCCCGGCCTTCCGGCCCGTCAGGACGCGATCGGAGCCGACCGGAGACGGCTGGGGCGCTCCCGCCCCGAGCACGAACGGAGGCGTCCTGCGGAAGGTCAACAGCCCCGCCGCAGACCAGGAACGCGCGGCTGAGGCCCTGCCGGGTTTTCCCGCTTTGCAGTGGAGTGACGGAGCCCCGACGAGGCTTTCCGGTTTTCTTCCGGCGGATGCCGACTCTGCATTGGCGTTTCGCCGCCGCTCCCTCCCGCTACCCGGGCAGGCGGCCCCCCCCGCTCCGCCTGCCGACGAAGGGCCCGGGCCAGGGCCCTGGCACGGGTCCGGTACGTCATAAGCGAAGCGTTTTTTTACCGGAGCCGGGCCGGGAGCCGCGAGCGAGCGGGAGGCGAGCTGGCGGGCCGGGCAGGTCTGGGCCGGGGACGGACCGAAAAACACTGTTGCCGGTGGACCGTGGGGCGATGGGGCCGAAGTGGGCAGCCGTCCGTTTTCCCCCGGCAACCGCGCGGCGCAGCTTGCCGGTGCCCTCCGCCTTGGGGGACAAGATGCTGGAGGGCATAACTGCGGCCCTCCTGCCGTCCCCGGCGACGGAGAGGGGGGAGCTGTCTCCAAGCCCGATGGTCAGGGTCTTGAGACCCTTGACCTTGCGGCGGGAGAGGGTAATGTCCGGGAAGCTTTTGCCTTGCGGGGAATCTGATTCTACGTCCTTATGGTTATCGGGTTCGGCCCTGGAGGGCGTACCGGCGGACCCGCAGGGAGAATCGCGTCTTGCCGCCCGCGGAAGACCCGCCCCTTCAACCTGAAAGGCAAGGAGCAACCGAGCGCTGGCTCGCCCCAGAACCGCATGGACGGACGCGAACATGCCACCGGCCGTCCCCTGGATGTTCCAGGAACTGTCGGTTGGCCTTCCCTCGCTGGATATTCCCCGAGTGTGCTTGTCCTTGAGGAGTTTCCCTGTTAGTTCTGGGCCGATCCCGACGAAGCGTTTCCCTATCCTGCTTCTTGGCACCCCTGAGGATGCGCCTAATCATGTAGCTGCAAATGCCTTTCCAATCACGGCACTTGTTGTTAGCCTTGAAGGCGGCGGAGTCCACCCTGGCCGCGGCAGCCTCGGGCGTGAAGTTGGCCAGCGTCCGAGCCTCCAGGCATTGGTGGCCTATGGTTCGCCGAATCCGATCCTTCCGAAACCGCAGGCTTCGGCGGGGCGTTAGTCGGCAGGCTTGATTCCGCCCTGATGTCCACAACGAAAAAAAACCGCTAAAAACTGAGAAAAAATCGAAAGAATTGATCTGAAATCAAGAATATTGTATAAATAGGCAGGGTAATACTGACGCCTCAACTATCTTGAAAGCCCAAAATCGGTAGTGAGCCAAATGACCTATGATTTACCAGTTCTTCCCCTAGGGATGGCGTCCTTTGAAAACCTTAGGGGAAAACAGGCAGTCTACGTTGACAAGACGAAATATATCACGGATCTTGAGTCAGCAGGTCAGTTCGTCTTTTGCGCTCGTCCCCGCCGTTTCGGCAAGTCCCTTACTGTGACTACGCTCGATGCCTTCTATTCGGGGCGCATTGATCTTTTCCAGGGCCTCGCTGCCGAAAAAGATATGCGCTCACCTTACTTTGTAGCCTGCCCAGTCGTCAGGCTGGACATGTCCGCTGTGGCTGGCAGCGACAGCAAGGAAACCTTGCAAGACGTAATAATGGATCGTCTTGGAATTGTTGCCGAGCGGCATCAAGTGTCGTTGCGCGGCGCTAATTGCTCAAACGCCTTTTCTCATCTTATTCGGGACGTCCACAAGGCGAGCGGCCAAAAGGCAGTCATTCTCTTGGATGAGTACGACGCCCCCGTCATCAACCTTGTCGGCAGGGATAAACTCGCATATGACAAGAATTTGCTTGTGAATACGCGGATCGTCATGCAAGATTTTTATACGCAGATAAAAGTGGAAGAAGACCACATCAAGTTCGCCTTCATAACCGGAGTCACTAAGTTTTCCAAGATGGGCGTGTTTTCCAGGCTCAACAACCTGCGGGACATTTCCCTTTATCCAGATTTCAGCACGTTCATGGGCTACACCCATGAAGAGCTGCAGACGTATTTCGCTCCCTTCATTTCCACTACCGCTCTTCAGCTCAAGATGACTGAAGAAGGTCTTTTAAAAAAACTCAAGGAATATTACGACGGTTTTTCCTTTGACGGGAAAAACGAGGTGTACAATCCTTTTTCCGTCATCTCTTTCTTCGCGGAGAAAGAATTCGGAAACTTCTGGATGGAATCAGGATCTAACACCGTCGTCAGGAAATACCTTCGGGATAAGGCGCTGACGGTTGACCAGTTCCTAGACCAGGAAATTAACTACAGCCAAGCTAGAGCTCCCGGGGAAATTGACGCCACTTCGCCAGCTGGGTTCCTCTACCAATCCGGCTACCTGACCCTCCGGGCTAAAGCCGGAGGGGCGTATCTTCTGGATTATCCCAACAGAGAGGTGCGAGAGGCGATTTCAACGCTGTTTATGGAAAACTTCA
>JAIRZX010000275.1 GCA_031267005.1 Deltaproteobacteria bacterium | reverse complement strand
GCCGGTGCTCATCTTCTCGCGGGACAGGGTGTTTTGCGCCGTGCGGCCAAGGGCCTTGAAGCCGCCCGAGGCATGGAGCTACGACTGCCGCTGGATAGCCGAG
The DNA here is from genome assembly GCA_031267005.1 of Deltaproteobacteria bacterium. Classification (GTDB taxonomy): domain Bacteria; phylum Desulfobacterota; class Desulfarculia; order Adiutricales; family Adiutricaceae; genus JAIRZX01. Next base: position 5,352 of record JAIRZX010000275.1, on the reverse strand, counting down.
GCTGCCGGGTCCCGCGCAGTGAGCTTCTTCGACCCGCTGTCCGCTTTCGGGCGCGGAAGCGGGGACTTCGCGTCAGAGTCGTCCAGGGCGCGGGACGCCTTGCGCGAGCTTGAGCTCGTGGGGGCCCTGGACGTGCGCCGCGCGGCGGACGCCCGTGCCTGCAGGCCCGGCGCCGACGGCGTTCCCGCCGCTGCCAGGCCGCGCGCCGTTTACCCGCCACCGGACGCCGGGGACGTTATCATTGACGTCCCGGGCGAGTCGCCTTCCGATGTAACAGCCGATGAACCTGGCTTTGGAAATGGAACGGACACTGCCGACGTCGCCGATATTGGCCCTGAAACAGGCCAGGGCCCTGGCGAAGGCGAAGCCGTCCGTAAGGTTCCGAGCTTCGAAATATGGAGGAAAACGCTTCTCAACCTCACCAATAAAAACAACTTCCTGAGCTTTCGCAGCGGTAAAGGCCACGTGGATCTGGCCGTAGCGGACCTCCAGTCGCTCGAGGAGCGGCTGGAGGCAGGCAAGAGTTTCGATTTCGTCGCGGGTTTGGAGCTCCTCGCGGAGTCCGGAGGCCCGGGCTGGAGACCTCCCGGCGACAGGGCCTCGTTCCGGGAGGCGCTGTTGCCGTTTGCCGGGGGGGACAAGACCAAGAACGCTCTTGTGGCCCTCCACGGCGCCAAGGACCTGAAGGAACGCCTCCGCAAGCTTGCCCGCGATTCCCGCACGCTCATGGAGGAGGGCGGGAGCAACGTGCTGTTCGTCGCCATGGGCTTCCTGGTTTGGCTCGATGCGAAGACCGAGCGCGAGGCGCCCCTCGTGCTCGTGCCGGTCTCGATTTCCCGATCCGGCCCAGGTCCACGGTACAGGATCGCGATGCTCGGCGACGAGCCGCGCTTCAACCTCACTCTCATCGAGAAGCTAGGGCTCGAGCTCGGTTTGCGGGATTTGGACGATCTGGCTGGCGAGTTGCCCCGGGCCGGGGGCAAGGACAAGGACTGCCTTGACCTGAAGGCCATCCTGGACAGGACTGCGGCCGCCTTGGGCGCTTTCCCCGGCTGGCGGGTCACCCACCGCGTTACTGTGGGAATGTTCAGTTTCGCCAAGCACCTCATGTGGAAGGATCTGGGCGATCTCAAGAAGAGGGGGCAGTTCGACAGGCATCCAATCCTGAACCTGCTCCTGAACAAAGCTTCCCCGAACGGAAGCGGGACTTGGGACGGGTCAGGAAGCTGGGGCGGCGGGCCCGTTAGCTCCCCGGCGCCGGATGAGCTGGACGAGAGGCTCCAGCCCTCCGAGGAGTACCTGCCGCTCAGGGCAGACTCCTCCCAGCTCGCCGCCGTGGCCCGGGCCGGCGCGGGGGGGACCTTCGTGCTCATAGGACCGCCGGGCACGGGGAAGAGCCAGACCATCGCGAATCTAATCGCCCAGTGCATTGCAACGGGCAAGGCAGTACTTTTCGTCGCGGAGAAGGCGGCGGCCCTGAACGTCGTGCACAGGCGCCTCAAGGCCTGCGGCCTGGAGCCGTTCTGCCTGGAGCTCCACTCTCACCGTTCCGACAGGAAGGAGGTTCTGCGCCAGCTTAACCTCGCCGTTCAGGAGCCGGAAAGCTCCCCAATGCCAGAATGGGGCGGGCTTTCCGGTCGCATAGCGAATGGGCGCGACTCCCTGAACGCTTACGCCGAAGCCGTCCACAGGGAGTACCCGTCAGGTTACAGCATTTTCAAGGCCGTAGGCGCGTCCCTCGGCTCCCTGAATTCAACGGGCATAGCTCTCGGCGGACGGGCTGAGGGCGAAGGGGCGCTTTCGCTTACGCGGGACCAACTGGAGGAGCTTGTCAGCACGGCCTCGAACCTGGCGCTGCTCCGCCCGGACGTACGCGGCCTGGGCGGGATCATGCGCTTCTTGAGGGCAACCCATTCGACCCCGATCTGGCAGGTGAAACTCCACGTGGCTGCGGAGGCGCTCAAGGAGGCCTGGGGCGGCCTGGAAAAGTTCGAGGCAAAGCTGGGGAGGCTCGCGGACCCCGGGCTCTCCCGCACACCGCTCCTCCGCGCGGAGACGGTTATCGGGCTCGCTGAAAACCTTCCGCCCGGGCGGGACGGTTCGCTCGCGTTCGCGTTCCGAGGCCGCGCCGATCCGGAGCGGGCAGCAATCGAGAGGGCCTTGGCGCTCCTGGACGAGACCAGCGCGATCATGCGGGAACTTCCGGAGGCGGCAGGGGGAGGCTCGGGCCGCCTCGGCGAGCTCCTGGAGTCCTTGGGCGGGAGCTCAGCGATCCTTTCGTCCCTGGCCGGGCTCGACGTTTCCTCGATCGAAGGCGCCGGGCTAGAATACATCGCCCGCGAGGCGGAGAAGACCGGAAGGGGGTTAAAGCTCGCCTGGAACGTCCTGGACACCTCAGACGCGGACGAGTTGCTGTCTGAGATACGAACAGGGCTTGAAGCCTTGGCAGAGTACAGGGAAGCGATGGAAAGGCTTTCCGCGGACTACGAGCCGGCCAAGGCCCTCGCCCTTAACCTTAATTCGCTTGCCGGGAACTGGGATTCCGCCGAACGCGCTTGCTGGCTCCTGGCCGGGGCCAGGCGCCGCCGCGTGATTCGTTCCCTGACCGGGGCCTGCCGCGCGGGCGGGCCTTCCTGCCCGAAGGGCGATCTGGGAGCGCTTTTGTCCGCAAAGAAGGCCGTCGCCCGCCTCGCGGAGCTGACAATATTAAACGGCTTGTATATGGGCCAGGACACCCCCTGGCGTGGGCGGGACACGGATCCCGAGGCGCTCGCCCGCTTCAGGGACCTGCTCCTTCGCCTTCGCGCAACCAGACCTTCCTTCGAGAGGGACAGGGAGGCGCTATTAAGCGCCGGCGCGGCTTTGAGGTCGATTATCATGACCGCCGACGGGCTGGCCGCACTTTTGAAGGACTGGAAGACCTGGGGGGAGTGGGGCGAGAGGATCAGGCGCGCGGCGGAGGATGCCTTCGGCCCCGTCTCCGCGGCGGACCCGGAGCTTCGGGCCGAGGAGACGGGAAGGGCCCGAGGCGACGCGCAGCAGTTCAGGGTGAAGGCCTCGGAGTTTTTCGGGCATCTGGGCTGGGACGGGGATCCGGACCGCCTCTCCTTCGGCGACGTCGACAGGGCCGCGAAGGAGGTACTTGAGCACAGGGACAGCATCCGCGCGTGCGTGGACTATCTTGCCTTGAAGGAGAGGGCCGCCGGGCTCGGGCTCTCGGCCTTCACTGACGCGCTGGAAAAGGGGCGGGTGCGCGGGGGGGAACGCGAGGCGGCGGACGCGGTCGTGAGGTCGTTTTCCTCGAACTTCCTCATTCACGCAGTGGAGAGGGAGGGCGAGTCCTTGTCTGTGACCGGCAGGCAGCGCGAAATTGACCTGGAAAGCTTCGCGAGGAACTACGCGGCCAAGCTAGCCGTCGCCGTAGGCCAGATAAAGGGGCTCGTGCGCCGCAAAGGCTGGTACGACGGCGTACCCAGTGGCGAGGGAGTTACGCTCAAGAGGGAGAGCGTAAAGCAGAGGAAGTTCCTCCCGGTCAGGAAGCTTCTGGCCGCCATGCCGAATCTGACGCGCAGGGCCGCTCCGTGCCTGCTCATGAGCCCCATGTCGGTGGCCCAGTACCTTCCTCCCGACATAGAGCCATTCGATCTGGTCATCTTCGACGAGGCCTCCCAGATCCCCTCGGCCGAAGCGGTGGGCGCCATCGCCCGGGCCAAAAGGGCGGTGGTGGTTGGCGATCCCAAGCAGCTCCCGCCCACCGACTTCTTCAAGAAGAGGGTGGAGGCGGACGAGGACTCCGACGAAGGAGACGAGGAGCCGCTGGAGAGCATACTGGACGACTGCAGGGCGGCGGGCATGCTAGAGGTTACCTTACGGTGGCATTACAGAAGCCGTTCGGAGGGGCTCATATCATTTTCCAACGAGCACTACTATGACGGCCATCTCGTCACCTTCCCGTCGGCCGCCGCCTCGGACAGGGCGGTCAGCTTCACTCAGGTGGACGGCGTCTACGGACGCGGAGGGACGAGGACCAACCCGATAGAGGCCAAGGCCGTGGCGGAGGACGTAGTGAGGCTGTTAAAGTCCCCCGAGGCGGACCGGGAAGGTTTCTCCGTGGCCGTAGTGACCTTCAGCGCTGCCCAGCAGGACGTAATCCAGAACATCCTGGACGACTTCCGCGAAGCGGATCCGTCCCTTGAGCGCTTTTTCGACGAGAAGGGCTACGAGCCGCTCATTGTGAAGAACCTGGAGAACATCCAGGGTGACGAGCGCGGGGTCGTCTACTTTTCCGTCGGGTACGGGAAGGACGCAACTGGCAATATGACCCAGTATTTCGGGCCGCTCAACAAGTCCGGCGGGGAGAGGCGCCTGAACGTCGCCATCACCCGCGCCCGGCTGGCTGTTAAGGTGTTCGCTTCCTTTCCCCCCGAAGAGATTAAGGAACGGGCGGGGATACCGGTGGGAGTGGCGCACTTGAGGGACTTCATGCGTTACGCCCAACAGCGCGCCCGTGCGGCAGAGGAGGGCGGCGGGGACTCCGGGGCTGGCTCCAGGTTCGCGGACTTCGTGGGTGACGGCCTTGAGAAACGCGGCTGGACGGTCCGGCGCGGGCTGGGACTATCCGGCTTCAAGCTGGATCTTGGCGTGGTCGACCCTGACGACCCCGAGAGGTTCCTGGCGGGAGTAGAGTGCGACGGCGAGGCTTTCCGCCGGGCTTCCGCCGCCGTGGACCGCGAGATCCTCCGCGGCGAGGTGCTCGCCGGTCTCGGCTGGAAGATATTCCGCGTCTGGTCGAGGGACTGGTGGGAGCCCACCGGGGACGAGGGGGCGGAGCGCCTTCTCGACAAGCTACACTCCGGACTGAAGGCTCTCCGGACGGCTCGCGCGGGTTGAGGTCCGGCCCGGCTAGCAGCTTGGGCCCGTCGGCGGACGGACGGGTCGGCTCACGGGCTTCGCGAAGGTCTCGCGGCCAGGTTGCGGCCTCGTTGCGGAGCCATCAGCTCCCAGCGGATTTCATTGGCCAGCCAGACATTCTAAAAACGCTTTAAATTACATATACAGAAATATTTTATAAGTATTTGTTCCAACCATAATGGTGAGCGCTCCTGGGGTAGCGCCTGGGTTGACCCCTGCCTGGATGTACCGGAAAGCCCACGTCGCGGCAGTGAAATACCTTGCAAAATGCCGTCAGAGCGATGCGGGCGCTCTAGAAACGGGGCTTCCGGCAAGCCGGGTGGGGTATAGAGATAAAAAGTCACCTGGTAAAAAAATAGTTGATTTTCAAATTTTATCAATATATTGATTATCTCTTTCCAGCTTGTTGAGATGCCTCGGGGAATGTGGAAACCCCGAGGC
>JAIRZX010000251.1 GCA_031267005.1 Deltaproteobacteria bacterium | reverse complement strand
AATCCCAAACAATTGACGTCGTTTGATATTTTTTACGCCGTGTAACTGAATCTTCAGGCAAACGCCCGAGGCCATGGTGCTCACCTTTCGGCAGTCAAGCTCTAAAAACCTGGCTTCTCTTTGACATGCGCGGGATAGGCACTTCCCGGAACTTCCGTGCAACAGTCCGGCGACGCCGATCTAACCCGCCCTCCAGCTTTGCATCCCTTACCTGCAACAGACTTCTCCAGAAACCCCCATCCAGCAAAAAACAACCAACCGCGACGGCTGCAATTCCCAGAAAGCCGCTGAGACATGGAGTCCCCTGCGCGCCATGCTTCAGCCCGCCGCCGGCGCACTTTCGCCCCGGCGCCGCTGAATGGCGCTCCCGAAGACAGCCGAGTCGGGGGGCGCCTCACTTAAGAGGCGGCTGTGATGTCGGCAGAAAGCCAGCTGGAGAACGCTCTGAGTCCGCTGAGAGGCTACCGGGAGGAGGGGTTGAACGAGTACGCGGACGGATACGCCGCCTGTTGAGCGGGCGGCCCGGCGGGCCGCCTCCCCGTCAGGGTCACGGCACCGCTACGCCCGTGGCCCCGAAACATGGGCCGATAGCCTCCGACGGTGCGGGCCGGCCGAAATCAGGAGCATATGGCCGAACGACTCATGCTGCACGTCCTGGACCTCGAGACCGCGGCGAGGCTCCTCCAGCCCGGGGAGTCCAAACCGTCTTCCCCGCCCTCCCGGCGGCCAAGGTATGCTCGGGATGCTTCGCCTGCTGGGTGCGCACCCCCGGGGCCTACATCCAAAGGGACCGGGACCGGGGCTTCGCGGGGCTCATCTCCCGCCACTCGGAGCTGGCCGTCGTGAGCCGCCTCGCCTTCGGGGGCTTCTCCCCGTCCGTGAAGCGCGTAATCGACCGCTCGATCGCACTCGTCCTGCCCTTCTTCGCGATCAAGGACGGGGCATACGCCACGGGAGCCTCTCCAGGGCGGCTTTCAGGCTGAACGCCGTCTTCTACGGGGCGGAAGGGTACCGGAGGCCTTGCAACTGGCCGCCGCCGAAGCAACGACGCCCCGCCGGGAAGAACCCGCGGGGCCCTGCCCAGTCTCTACGCCATAATCAACAACGGATTCTACGAGCCGGGGCACTGCCTAGCCGCAGCGGGGCGTTGAAGCTCTTCTTCCGGGACTCCGGGCTGGAATGTTCCGGGGCGCTCATGGCGGGGTGGGGCCGGTCATGTCTGCGGCGCCGGGCATGATCCGGAAGGGTCTTTTCCCGTTCGGCAGGATCAAGAGGGCGGTGGCGGCCTTCGCGGCCAAGGTTGGGGCGTTGGAACCCTCCGGCCTTACAGCCGTCTCGCTCTCCATGCCCAGGCGGCTCAACCTCTTTATGGCCAACTGCTACTGGAAGTCTCTCGCCATAAGGAACCGGGTGCCCCTGAAGATCCTCCTCGGCCCGCCGAAGGGCCCGGCGAGCATGAGGCTCGATCCGTCCGGGTGTGCGAAAAGATGAAGTAATGAAGAAATAAAGGAATGAAGTTCAAGCCAGCCAGCCTGCCTGCCTGCCTGCCTGCCTGCCTGCCTGACTGACTGACTGACTGACTGCCTGACTGCCTGCCTGCCTGCCTGCCTGCGATGGGACGGATAAGGGCTGAAGGACAGGTCGGGATTGCCGGGAGTCGGCCGCCGGCCGGCCTGCTCATCTTTGTTCCCGTGCGCCGGAAAAGCCAGCGGAAGGGGAGGCGGCCTTCCGAACCGACCGGAGCCGGACAGACGGCGGAAGGTGTACGGCCCCGGCCTTGTCCCGGGAATCATGCCCAGCCGCCCGAGCTTTTCCTCCGCTCCGGGTCGTCCGCTCCCACCAGCCGGAGACCTTCCGAGCGCCTCCCAAGATGGGTCTCCGGGCCTCAGGCTCATGGATATTTGGATAACTGAGTCAAACCTTATTTACTTAATCATACCACAGCCCACGCCTGGAGCGGATTAAGTCGGCTTCCCAAAGCGGCCCAAGCAAGCACAGGCGACGCCTGCCGCCAGCCAGCCAGCCAGCCAGCCAGCCAGCCAGCCCCCGACGGCCAGGACGGATTAGGGTTGCCGCACCGGGCGGCATTACCGTGAGACGGCTGGCGGACGGCTAACGCCCCTTTGCTCACGAGGGCCGGAAAAGCCTGCGGGAGCGGAGGCGCTCTTTTGCCAAAGCCATGCGATCGTCTTCGCCGAGTGCCTGAAGAACAAGAACATGGCCGCTTCCGGGTCGGGCACGAACGAAGAGCCCGGACGCGACGTCCGCCATAAAATCGCACTCTTCTGCAGTATTCTAGAGATCAAGCTTGAATTGGAATGCTTCCCCCCGCCCGCCCCGCTGGACCAGCGCACGGGTTTCAGCGAAGAGCCAGAAAACCTTCCCGCCCCATAGACCGGTAAGACCACCATGAAGTTGCCTTGCCGGGCAGGGCCCGCCAAGGATTTGTCTAGCCGATGGATTTTTTGTTAACATGAAACAGGCGCGTCGATATAAGCCGCAGGACCATGTCGGAATGCGGTCGAGAAGCCTTAAATATTGATTTCTATTTTTTGTGAGGTCATGGCCACGATGCCTGCCAGATGTTTCAACACCACAGGAGTCTGCGTTCCCAGCGAGCATTTCATGCTCCCGGCCCTCCCGCGCCTTCCGAAGGTAATGGACAAGATTGAGAAGAAATCTTATTTCTGCCTCCACGCGCCGCGCCAGTCCGGGAAAACCACTTGCCTGCAAGCCCTGGTTAAGCAGATTAACTCCGAAGGAAAGTATTACGCTTTCGACTGCACTTTGGATAGCTTAAGAAATACCACTGACCCCGCAACGGCCATGAAAGCAATCGTCGAACAGATATATACTGGCCTAGAGTTCTCCGGCGTCTCCGAGCTCTGCAAGCTGGTAAGCGCTTTTGACGGATTGCCTCTCATGTCCTATTCCACCAGCATGGTGCGGGCGCTGTTGAATGGCTTGTGCATGTCCTTGGACAGGGAACTGGTCGTCTTCTTCGAC
>JAIRZX010000193.1 GCA_031267005.1 Deltaproteobacteria bacterium | reverse complement strand
CTCGCGACCGCGATATGAAGAACGGTGCCGTCCATCCTCAACGGCCCGCGCACCGTGCGCTTGGCATCATCGTCCCATACAACCGAGCCGCAGGGGTGGCCGTGGAATATCCACTGGGTTGGGTCGTCAGTGTAAGGCTTGGGAAGCCCGTTAGGGTAGGCCGCCTTCGCGACTTGGGTCCAGCGCTCAACGTCAAAGGGAACCTTGACAAGCGTAGCGGAGGTAACGTTAAGTTTCTGATCTATCTTCCTGACGGCATCGTTGTAATCCGGCGAGGAACAGTAGCACCAAATAGCAGGAATGTGGTCATTGTCATACGGGGCAATCACCGACGTATTAACGTCGAATGCTCCGCCTTTATACAGAGAGACCGGAAGAGCCCGCATCTGGCTGACTATTACCCCCATTTTTCTCCACGCTTCCGTACCGTCCTTGCGGGCTCCTTTCAGCTCGTTTATGTCGCCATTTCCTCCGTTCCAACGCAAGAGAAGGGACATGCCACCGAAAGGGGTTGCCTTGGCGACGGTACCATGGAACGGTACCCATGTTTCGCCGAAAGCAGACTGTTCCCAAAAACATATGCTCATCCTCGGAACATCGCCGGTAGTCAGTCCGTGGTAGCTGTACGCGAACTTCTGCAAAAGCTCTCCCGATGTAATATCTACCGCCGACACTCTTGCGTCAGGGTTGTCGAGTTGCCTCGCCTGGCTGACGATTGCAATGTCCGCGGCGGCAAGCATTTCAGCCTTGCGTTCAGGTCCCTTCAGCTCAGAAGCATCAATAAAACTGATGATTCTTTCCTCGCCTGAAGTTACGGATCCGTCGGGGAAAAGCACCGTTCTGCCGAGGCACAACATCGCCACGAAGGCTCCAGCAGCCGCAGGGGAGTCGAACCCGCCCTCGCCCAGTCTCGCTACCAAATGCCAGGCGCCTTCCTCAAGAAGCCTTTTCCGGAATTTCGCATAGCTGGTAAGCGAGAGCCAGTTCTGCGGCGTGACTGCGGCTACGGTGCCGCCTTCAGAGCAGAACCGGAGGCATCTGTCGAGGAAGACGGTAGCCAAATCGCCTTTGGCATCGTGATAATACTTCCGGCAGTGCTCTTTGAGCAGGTCGGATTGTTTGCCGCTCGACAGGTACGGGACGTTGGTCGCGATCAGCGTGTAAGTCCGGTCAAGCAACGACGCCGCCTCGGCCAGCACTTTCGCGGCCACGGCGGCTTCTGTACGCTCGTAGTTTCCCTCAGCGGAAAGCGCCATGTCCAGCAACGGCTTGACTTTGGCCCAGTCTGGCTCGTAAAGGCCTGGAGAGTTGTTCGCCGCGCCGGGGAATATCAGGCTCCCTAACACTGGGGCGTCACTGAAAGAGTCGTAAAGGCCGGCGAGAGCTTCTTCAAGGGCGGGGGCGCGGCCCGCCAAGGCGGTCCAGGCTTCCTTTTTTGATCCAACGGCGATACCGGAACACGCGACGTTGAGTTCCGGCAACTCGCGGTACCCCCCCGCATCCGGATAAGTCCAAGCTGCCATCGCCAGGGAGAAAACGGCAATCTCCACGCAACGGCGGTCCAGCTCCAGGCCGTGGATGTTCTCGCGCAACACGGCGTCGACGGCTTCGCGGGCGGACAGCCCCTCCGACTCCATGCGCATCGGGACAAGCATCCGGAAGGCTGCGACCAGGAAATGGCCGGAACCGCAACAGGGGTCGAGCATCCTGAAGTTCGCAAGGCTGTCGGGCCAGTACTTGAACTTCCCGGATGCAGGCGCCCAGGGGCCGTCCACGTCCTTCACGAAACGCAGGTAGTCCAGGGGGACACCCGGCAAGGACGCCCGGCGGCGCAACTCCGCCTCGTCCCGCGCCGTCTTCACGTCGGTCTCCGCGAGGCTCCGCGCGGCCCACCACGCGCCCAGGGAATTGTCCAACAAGAACGTGACCATAAACGGCTCGGTAAAGAGCTGCGTCACCGCCGGGAGCTCCCTCTCGCCTATCTTGACCTCGGAGGCGTTGATCTCCGCCTTCCGGGACGATTGCCAGTATTGCGCGCACCAACCCCAAGCGTCCGAAGCCGCGTATGTCTCCGGGGGGAGGGAAGCTATCACTGTTTCGAGATCCTGTCTATGTTCCGCAGGGAAAACGATCTCGAACACGGGAGAGCCGACCAGGAAAATCTGAGGCAGCATCCGCGCGGCGTACCTCGCCGCGAGATCCCACCCGTCCGCCGCGCCCTCCCCGGCGGCGAAGTCCGAACAGTCCCCAAGCGTTACGGGGACCGGGCCGGACGGGCCGGGGAACATGAGCATCCCGCTTTCGGCGAGGAAGCGGGCGAACAGCATCCTGTGCCAATGCTCGTAGGCGGTCTCCTCCACGAGGCGAGCCATCGCGCGGGGCTCGTCGCCGTCGTTCAGGGCGTCGCCCAGCTGCCGCCCGTGGACTATTAGCCGTTGCCTGAGCTTGCTGTGCTTTTCAGAAAGATAGGGCGGCGGGGACGCCTCCGCTACGCCCAGGTATCCCAAAGCTGACCTGGCTCCCGCCTCGGCGCGGCGGCGGGCCTCGCCGACGGCGGCCTCGAGCTTGTTCCTGTGGAATTTGTTCAGCGGGGGCATGGGGCCTGGCTCCTGGCCGAATCGGTTACGGGCTGATGGCACGCATATGATTCTTATTACCACAGGACTTGACCGGGGTCAAAAGTAACTGGCTAGGGCTGGATGTGGCCTTTCCGAAACGGCATCCGGAAGCCGGGACGCGCCGCTTCCTGTCCCGGACGGGACGGCGCGGGAGCGCTGGTATTTGACGGAAAGAGAGAGATGGCAGCGACCCCGCTAATGTATCGAGCTCGGAAAGGGCGCACCCGGCTTCGCGGCGGCCGCCGCCGACGCAGGACGACGTCCGCCGGGAGAGCCAGGGACGACCGGCAAGGCGGGGGTGTCATCAGTAATGACGCCCCTCTCGGCCATGAGTCTGGCTCGGAGGCCCCGCCGGCGTATATCCGGGCGCCTGCGCCGCCTGGCACAGGGAGACCGGCCGGCTGAATGCCGCTGCCCGGGAGAAACTTCAACCGGAACCGGCTGTTGTCCGCAGCGGCCTTGATTCCGGCGCCGGAGATTTTGGCCGGCGTCGGCCATATCGCGCAGTCGTCGATGAGCGGGGGGCCTTGGCTCCACGGCCCCGTTATTTCCCTGCCCGGAGACGAACGGGGTCCTTCTTTCCGCATCCGTTAGCCGCGGAGATGGGGGGCGGAGGGCCGCAGGACGGCCGCGTCAAATGGTTCCGGCAGGAGCAGGCGCGGTTTTCCGGGCAAGGGCATCGCCGATGGCGACATCCTTTCGCGGCCGCATGTGTTCCCAAGAGGTTAGGCGAGGGCCTCGGTTCCAACGGACATGATTCGGCCCCGGCGGACACAGTCAGTGCCAAGCGGGCGTCGGGGCCTTGGGAGTCCACAATGCAGACGTCCTCCTGCGGGAACTCCCGGCGGGCCGCCGTCTGCATCCCGGCCCCGGCCCCCGGCTCCGCACCCCGAAGTCCGGCTATCGGGCGGGAGGCCACTCCTGCATCCAGGCGGCGGCCCGGTTCCTGCCCGCTCGTACAGTTCGCAGGATTCCCGCAGGGGCGACGGGTCCTCGTCCCGCCCAGGGCGAGGCGCAGTTTACGGTAGATGTCCCTCATTCCTGGCAGGAAGGGGGGGCTGGGGCGGAAGCCTTAACGCGGCCATCCTGCCACGCGAAGAGGGGGGGTTAAGCAGTCCGCCGATTCCCAGGCAAATCAAACGCGCCGGGCGTCAGCCCGTCCGCCGCGCGCGGCCGCCGCCTCGTTTGCCTTGCCCGCTTCCCGGCCGGGGCGAACGAAGCAAAGGGGCCAGACGGGGCGCCCGCTCCGGAGGGGCGGGCGAAGCGGACGCGGCGGCGCGTAATGCGCCCCGGCCCGCGGCCAGCGACCCGGTTCAGCCCGGCGGCCCCGCGCGTTCCCCGGGTCGCCAGGCGGAAGGAAGGCTCCTTTCCCCGCCTGAACCGGTTCCGGGCGGCGGCTAATCCGCGGGAGCCCCCCTCATGCCCTCTCCCAGGATCATCCTGGCCACGTCGGCCGCCGCCGGATCGCCCTGCGACTCCGCGAAAGCCGCGAAGACCTCGCAGACGGAGGCCGCCTCCTTGAAGTCCCCCTGGGCGGCAAGCCCGGCTATCACCGTCTCGGCGGTGGCCCTCTTGGC
>JAIRZX010000145.1 GCA_031267005.1 Deltaproteobacteria bacterium | reverse complement strand
TCCTCCAGCTCGTCCGGGAAAAGGCCGTTGCGCCTGAAGGACTCCCGCATGACGTCCAGGGCCGCGAGCATGTTCGCCCAGAACTCCATGTTGGGTTCGACGAAGCCCTTCGGGAGGCGTTTGGCCCTCCTCTCCTCCTCGCCGGAGCCGTCCTCGGCGCCCACGTTGGGCTTCTCGTAGAGGAGCGTGTCGTGCTTCAGCTCGGACCAGCTCCCCATGAGGGTCTCCAACTGCTTCGCCGCGAAGGGGGCGCCCCGCATGTACAGCGGGTAGCCTTCGCCGAAGCGCCTGGAGAAGGATCTGAGGGCGTTGAACCAGGCCCCCCCGATGGAGCTCCCCCAGTCGGCGGCGGAAATCCTCGCCAGCGAGGCGTTAAGCTCGCCCGCCTTGGCGGCCACGGCGGCGGCCGCGGCTGCGGCGCCTTCGGGCTGGGAGACTTCGAGCTGGCGTCCCGAATTCTCGCCAGCGTAAGCGGATCCCAGCGCCCAGGCCAGGTACAGCCCGGAGAAGCGGACCGGGAGATCCGTCCGCTCGCCGCGGGACTGGGCCGCCTCGGCGGTCAATTCGGAAGCCAGGAGCCACGGCACGGTGAAGCGCTGGGGGAGGACGGTTATGACCCCCTTGCCCTTGTAGCCCCCCTTGCGGAACTCGAAAAAGCCCGCGGGCATGGCCACCACCTGCCCCATGCGCGGCCCCAGCCCGGCGAGGAAGGCCTGGTCGGCCGGGGCCCCGGCCCCGGGGAAGGCCCCGCCGGGGGCCGCGAGCTCCATGGCCTCGCGCAGGGAGGGGTCGTCGTAGAAGCCCACGAAGGCCGCCGTCACCTGGTAGACGGCCCACCAGGCCCGGGCCGGGCTGGGTGGGACGGCGGGGTCGCCTTTTTTGTAGTTCGCCTTGGCCTTGGCGAAGCCCGCGCCTCCGGGGCCGCCCATGGCCGCGGTCCAGGCGACCAGCGAAGGGAGCGCCGACGGGTCGTCGCGCTTCCAGCCCAGCTGCCCCAGCCAGACGACGGCGCGGAAGTAGGCCCTGGTCCGGCCGTTCTTGGCGTAATGGGATCTGGGGGTGAACTGGGACCAATCGACCGCTTGGGCGTTGTAGGCCGGTTCGAGGCCCAAGGCCTTGGCGGGATCCTCCCCCCCTGCCGGGGCTTGCGCCGAATAGACCCCTTCCAGCGCCACGCGGACTGCCGCCCGGAGGTTCTCGGGAAGGTCGCGTTCGCGGGTGCCAAACGCCCTGAGCGCGTCCGAGAGCGCGTCGCCGCCGTCCGGCACCATGTCGTAGTCGGATCCGGGCAAAGGCGGGCTCGCCTCAATGACGGCGAGCGGCACGGACATTTGGGCCAAGGCCTGATCCCAGGCGGCCCGGGCCGCTTCCGGGGCCTGGGCCCTCAAGGCCAGGGCGTTGTCGTAGAATCCGGAGAGCATCGCCTGGACGTGCAGGCTCAGCGTGGTCGCCTCAACCTCCTTCAGCCTCTCCGAAAAATACTTGTGGAATGCGTGCAGGACCACGTCCGGCCCCACGAAGCGGGCGTGCTGCGGCTCGCGGTCGGCGGGCTCGAAGGGCCCGCCCAGGCTGTCGAATAAGCTCAGCATGTCGTCGTACCCCCCGCCCAAGGGATAGGCCGGGAAGGCTTTGCCCGGAGCCTGGGGGACCACGAGGAAACGGTCGCGGGTGAGCCTCTCCACCTGCCCCGCCGAGAATGGCCCGTACTTTTTTGCGACGGCTTTCCAGTTCCAGGCGCTTTCGGCGCCGAAAGCTTCCTCGCTGAAGGCAGGGGCCGGGGCGGCGGGCTGGCCGGGGGACTGGGCCTGGGCTGGCCGGGCCGACGTGAGGGCCGCGAACGCCAAAGCAGCAACTAACGCGCCCGCGAGGGCGGCGACAGGGGGAACCGAAAGCGAATCGGCGTGGCCGGGGCCGGCTGTCGTTGACACGTCTCACCTTCCTGGACGTCCGGAGCCGCGTCGGGCGGCGAGGGGACTTGCGAAATTCAGGATTTTAGGAACGGGCGCCCGCTCCCGGGCGCTCCGGGATGCGGCTGCGGGCCGGGGCTGGAGGGTTCGCCTGCGGGCGCGGCTTTAACAGGAGGCTCGCGGGGTTTACAGGAGTCTCGGGGCACCCGGCCGCCCCTGGGTCCGGGTGGACTGCCCGGCGGCATCTCGACTTTTTGGCGGTTTCCAAATTATATCCCTTAACTCCGCCCTTGGCAAGGCGCTCTGGAGTTCGGTAGGGATGGAAAAAGAGAAGGAGCTGAAAGCGAAGGAGCGGGTGGCCCCTATGGCAGGTTCCGACTCTGAAGTGGTCGGAAGATGGATGCCGCCGAAGAATTAACTCACCAGGCAAAGCGGGATATTCCGAAGGCAAAGAAATAATAGAGCATATTCCGAAGGCAAAAAAAATAATAGTGTAATATCCAAAATTTTAGATATTTCATTCTGGTTAAATATTTGAATGATATCTAAGATATGGAATTACTATATGAGGATTAACTGAAAATATTTTCTAATATTGCCATTGAACCTAAATATTGCCATTGAATCTAAATATTAGAAATTGGCGGGTATTCAATTCATATACGGTATAGTCATTTCTGAGATATTATTCTAATATTTATCAGCAATGGCAATATTAGAAAATGACGGGTATTCAATTCATATACGGTATAGCTATTTCTTTGATATTATTCTAATATTTAACAGCCATGGCAATATTTAACTTGAGAGGATAAACGTCTGTAACCAGCGCGGCAGCGAGAATTACTTCCCGGAACATACGACGGGGAATGCGGCGCACCCCGCGCAGGTCCTTTTCAACATGAGGTTATCGGGCTCCGAAGGGGCGCAGTACAGGCGGGCCCGCGCGCCTTCGGTCCCGGAAGGGCTTATCGGGCCGCCGACTCCCCCCTCCCGGCACCGGGGGTGGGAGGGAGCTGGGGGCGGGCCATTTATTTCCGGTATTGGAGGCGCCGCCGATGGTTGTTATCTCTACTTAGTACTTTTTGGGGATGGCAAATTTTTTTCATTTGCCCAGATTTTAAATTTTTGACAGTATCTTAGTGATTTTCACTTTGGTGTGTGATATGAAAGCTTGTGTAATCTTCT
>JAIRZX010000170.1 GCA_031267005.1 Deltaproteobacteria bacterium | reverse complement strand
CTCGTCGGCTTCGTCCCGGAGGCATACGACCGCATAGGGCTCTGGGCTGACGCGTTTTGCGCCGGTGTCTCTACGAACCGGAGACAGTAAAGTCCGTGCTGGGGGAGTCGCGGGTCTTTTTGCAGAAGGCACAGCTCAGGCTTGCGGTCTGCCGAAACGGGACAGTTGAGGTTCAGTCCGAGTATCTGGCACTCTTAAACGGCATAGCGGGGCTCCTTTCGTTCCTCATTTAAGAGGCGAACGGGTTCGCCGCCTGTCGCGGAGGTTTCTCCAGGGAGGGCTTCCGGCACTTCCGGCCCCAGCCAGGGGGGCCAAGCAACAGGTCCGGCCCGTAGCGTCCCGCTTCCGTTCAGGTGATAACGGTAACTGGCGGGATCTCGTTCGGAGGGGGGGCTTCCGCCCGGAGAACGGCTTTCCAGAGTAAGGCTGGCCTAATCGCGCGGGTCCGTGCCGTAACCGTCTATTCCCGAGGCGTCGGGAGGCCTCCCATGGCCTTTTTTTATCGAGGAGAACCTCCAGGACACGGGTTTCGGCCCGTTCGCGCTCCAGCAGTTTTTCCTGGAGGACAAGCCCGGCTTCGCCGGGACCGTCCGCAAGCTCTGATTCCGCTGAGGAAATACTCTTCCCTCATCCGCCCGCATTGGGTACCCAGAGAGTGCCCGCAAGGTACCTGCTTGCGGCGTAGAAGACCTTCTCCGCCATTGGTCTACGGGCTACCTCCCCCACAACCCAGGACCGCCTCCAGCCTGATGCGGGACCGCCCCTCCCTTGAACCCGTGAACGGACACATTAGGTGCCTATTCACGCCATTTGCCATCAAGCTGAACGGTGTCACCTCCCCTCTTCCCTCTGCCCTCCCCCCCGACAGGCAGGTTAACCCCCCCCGTGAACGGATACGATTTATTGCGGCGGCGTCATATATAAGCATTTTTGGTGGAAACATAAGGTCTCCGTTCACGAGAAGGCTTGCAACTCCCCCCGCCCCGCCGGCAACCCGCCTCCGGCTCTCGGGCCGCCTCAGCCCCAGGCCTCCAGGCAACCCTCTTTCAAGTCCCGGACCGCCACCCCCCCCTTCCAGCGGCTCTCTTTCCGCCTCGCCCGGCCTTCCGCCCCTGGCTTCCGAACTGTCTCCGCAAGGCACCTGCTGTCTCAGCAAGGCGCCTGGCCTCTCCGCCCGTGAACGTATGCCAAATTACGTCCTCTAACCTTTATTGCGATCCATTCTAAATAGGTGACACGAGACGACGGTTTTCCCTGCCGGGAGGGGTGGGCGAGCCTCGACTCCCCTCCTTGGGCCAAAATGGCTTTTTGCACGGACATCAACCTTGGGCCGCGAGAACGGCTTGCGAAATGTTTTAGCTAGGCGACGCCGCGTTTTCCGGGCAACTCCGCGAAAGCAACGGAGCGCCAAACGCCCCTTGGGCAACCGGGACAAAGAAACCCGCCGTCCGCCCCGGCTCGTCCCCGGCACGGCGCGGCTACGGCGCCCCCTGCAGGAACTTCGCCGTGAACGCCCTGAGGACGTTAGCCTTGTCCCCCTCGTCGCCCTTTGCCAGAACCAGCGAAAGCGCCACCGCTGCCGCGCGCAGCTGGCGGCCCACGCGGCCTGGGTCGCAGAAGGCTGGAATGGACAGTATAAGCTCGAGCGCCCGGTCGGTGCGGCCGGACTGGGTAAACGAGGTGGCGAGCCTTATGGCCGACTTCGCGCGGATGACGTCCACGCCCTCGGCCGGGCCGAGCCCGGCCAGCGACTCGTAGACGGAAGCCGCCTCTTCCGCGAGGCCGCGGCCGGAGAGATCCGCTATGAGCCAGGCCGCGACGCGGGCCTTCAGCGCCGGGAGCTTGCCCGTGGGGCTCTCCACGGGTATGCCCCGGAATAATTCCAGCGCGTCCTGGACCTTCCCCCTGTGGCACATGTAGGCTGCAAGGTGCTGGGAGATCTCGAATCTCTCCTCCTCGAGCTTGGGCTCCCCCCCCGCGTCGGGGAGGGAGGAGAAGATCTCAGCCGCGGACATAAAGTCCGAGTTCTCGCAACAGGCGGTTATGATGTCCGAGGCCATCGCGTACAGCCTCAACGTGAACTTCCCCCCCTTCGGGGACTCGCGGCGGGCGTTGTCGAAAATCTTCCGCGCCTTGGGCCAGGCGGAATCGTATACGTATGCCTCTACCAGCTTGCCCGCCGCCTTGAGCCACTTCCAGGCGGCCTTCTCCGGGCCGGAGAAGTCGGCCAGCCTGCGGTAGAGCCGGTTGGCCTTGCCGAAAAGCCCGAGTTTCAAAAGCGCGTTGAACGCGTGCATCTGGGCCTGGAGCCGCTCGTAATAGATCCTGTCGCCCGGGCGCCGGGCGGCGGGGAGCCCTGAGAGCATCCTCACGGCCTCGTCGGCGATGCCCAAGGAGCACAGCGAGCGCACCACCGCCGCGCCCATGCGGCAGGTCAGGTACATCACAGGCTCCGAGCCCTTCCGGGGCGCGAAGGCGCGGTAGAGGCCCAGCGCCTCGGTGCCGAAGCCGTTCCTGCAGTCCTCCTCCACCGCCGCCAGCGCCGCCTCCGCGAAGGGGATCCTGTCCCCGTCGTCCCGGCCGACCGTGGCCGCCGTCCGCAGGAAGGCGCGGGCGTCGTCGTCGCGCATGGCGTCGCTGTATTCGCTCGCGAGCCTCAGGCACGCGCTGAAAAGCGAGCGGTAGCACGGGAGGGCCAGGTCGCCCGGATAGTCCGCCGGAAAGCCCCGCCGGCCGCGCATGGCGGCGTAGGCGTCCGCCGTCGCGCTGATCGCCGCCGGGGAGGCGAAGCAGAAGAGCGAGTGGGCCAGGAGCAGGGACAACGCCTCGTCCAAGCGGGAGTCGTCCATCAGGGCCTCGGCCAAGGCGCCCGCCGCCTTCGCGCGGCTGACGGCCACGAGAGCGGGCCCCGAGAAGTCGTCGAAGGCGTTCAGGACCGCCCTGGCCCCCTCCAGATCGCCCTCGCGGGCGCGTTCCTCGACGAAGGCGAGCGCCGCCTCCCCGCGCAACGCTGACTTTTCGGGGGCCTCGCGCGGGTCGGAGAACGCCCTCGCCAGGAAGGAGAAGCGCCCCTCCTGGCCCGTGCTCCGGGAAAGGGGCAGAAGTAGCGTGAACCCCGCCTTCATGTACAGCCTGAAGGGCTCGTCCCCGGACGAGTACGAGCCCATCTCCCTGAAAACCGCGAAGGCCTTCTCCAGGTCCTCCGCCCGCGTGAGGGCCTCCACTATCTTCGCCGCCGCCCCGGCGCGGGCGGGCCCGCTCGGCTCCAAGCGCCGGAAGGGCCTCATGGAGGAGTAGACGTCAAGCGCGTCCTTGGGCCTGCCGCAGTCGGAGAGCGCGGCGGCCAGCCCAGCCGCCGCCGCGAGCCAGCAGGAGGCGTATTCCTTTCCGGGGGGGGTTTCTTTTCCGGAGGCGAATTTCTTCAAGTCCGCGAGGATGGAAAGCGCCGAGTCGAAGTCGCAGCACATAGCGAAATCGGCCACGAGCGCGGAACCCGCTTCCAGCTTCCTCAAGGCGTTCCCGCCGACGGACGGGAGGCCCATGAGCCGCTCCGCCGAGCTTTTGGCCAAATCCAGATCCCCCAGCCTCGAGGCCAGCGCCACGGCCTTGCCCAGCGCGGCCCCCAGGGCTTCGGAGCCGGCCTCCCCGCGAGCCGCGGCCGCCGCTTCCAGCCTGGCGTCCGCCTCGCGGAGCCTGGCGAGGGCCTTCTCTTCGCTCCTCTTGGCCTTGGCCCCGCCCTTGGACCCGGGAATGGCCTCAGCGAGCTTCCCGCACGCGTCCAGCTCCGCCTCGGCCGACGCCAACTCAGTTGCGAAATCCATGCTGCCTCGCTCGCCGCGCTCCAGGCGGGAAGGGCGGGCGCCCTTACCCTCCGCCGTCTGCGGGTTTGGGTAAACTACCCCGCCCGGGGCAATTTTTCAAGGGCCGGGCGGACGCTCTCCCCTCCATTAAGGTACGCCGCGCCCGCCAGAATGCCATCAGCCCCTGATTATGGCCCTCGGGGCCCCCTCAAGGGCCTCGGGCCCCTCAATGTCCTCGGGCCCGCCCAAAGGCCTCGGGCCCCCTCAAGGTCCTCTGGCCCGACCAAGGGCCTCGGGCCCCGTTAAATGCAAAGGTCCCGCCAGCGACCGAAGCGTTACCCGCCCGCCGCGCGGGACGGGGCAGACCGAAAGCCGCTCCCGGAGCGGGCCGCCCGACCGGGTCTCCCGCGACGCGCACCCCCCCGCGGCCGGGCCGCAGGGGGGAGAACGGCGGGAATAGCCGGAACGGCCCGAACGGGGCCCCTCCGGGCATCCCCGGCCTCCGCGCCGGAAAGCGTTCAAGGGCGCCGGGGCCGCAAGCCCAGGCTTTATGCCTCGGCTTCCAGCCGCTAGAGGGTGTCCGCGAGCTTCTTTATCTCGGCCTCGGCGGCCTCGACGGCCTTGTCGTGGTCGGGGCCGACGGGCACGGTAACGCACCTGTACTCGGCCTTGAAGCCCTGGTGGGCGAAATAGCCCTTGTAGGCCTCGAAGACGCGCGTGTAGGTGCCCGCGTCGGGGTTGCCCTGGGTGAAGATGAGCACGAGCTTCTTGCCCTTGGGAAGCCTTCCCGGCGAGGGGTTCGTGTGGAAGTCCGGCAGGAACCAGGAGTAGGTCCTGTCGACGAAGAGCTTGAGCTGGGCCGTGATCTCCCCTATGTAGACAGGGGACGCGATTATCACGACGTCGGCAGCCGCGGCGGTGCCCAGGACCGGGGCCAGATCGTCCTTGACGACGCAGGAGTCGGTCTTGCCCTTGCAGCTCTGGCAGGCCTGGCAGCCGCGCGCGTGCTTCAGGCCGTTCAAGACGTGCCTGGCGGAGGCGCCGGCACCGCCGGTCAGGGACGCCGCCAGGGCGTCGGCGAGCCTCGAGGAGTCGGAATTCGTCCGGGGGCTGCCCAGTATCGTCACTACGTTAGTCATGCTGTTCTCCCACAAAATATAGAAGCCCCCGGAATCGACCGGGGGGAGCGCTCCCGGAAACGTTCCGGGAGAACGCCCGCGCGGCGGGGCCTGGCCGCCGCGCGGGCGCGAAAGGGGTCTGAAGGGCTCTGGCGCGAAAACCTAAGGGCCGCCGCCCGGGCCGTCTTCATCTAAAGGGCTGGCCTAAAGCGGCCAGGGGCGGGCAGGGAAGGCTCAAGGGCCTCCAAAACGTATCCGCTGACCGCTAATGCGCGGTACGCGATACGCTGACTAGACTAAAGGCTACCAAACTGTTGGAAAAAAAGTCGCGGGCTCCTAAACCCCGTTGCGGGTGCCAAAACTCCATTGCGGGGGTATAATTATGGCGTTTGCGAAAATAATTAATACCATCCGGGACCGGAGCTTACTGGCGATGCGATGCGGCGCGACGCGTACAGGCGGGCTTAAGATCCAGTTCAGGAGAATCCTGGCGCCCTCCCCTCCCCGTCACCGGCCGCGCGGCGGGGCCGTCGGCCGACGAGTCCCGGGCACGTCGGCCGCCGTTCCTTCAGGCGGGCCGGGACCGGACTCGACGGCATACGTCCTCCATCGCCTCGACCAGCCTGGCCTGGTCGTCCGGGTCCAGGCCCGGCCATATGGGCAGGCAGACGTGGCGGGAACAGCCCTCGTCCGCGCCGGGGAGAACTTCCAGGGGATGCGCCAGGAACTCGGGGTTCCCGGTCCAGAAGGGCTGCCGGGAAAGAGGCAGGGCGTAGACCTCCCCCGCGAGGACGTACCCGCGTTCCCGCATGAGGAGGTCCTTGAACTCCTTGCGGGGGACGCCCTCCGGCAGGAAGGCCATGTACTTGTAGTAGGAAGGCTTCTGGCCGGGAGGCGCCGCTACGGGGGAGAACCGGGTTCCTGAGAGCAGGCGGTCGTAAACGGCGGCGGCCGCGCGCCTGGCTTCCAGGATCTCGGCGGCGCGGGCCAGGACGTCCAGGCCCAGGAGGGCATGGATCTCCGAGGGGCGGTAGTTCAGCCCGAAACCCTCGTGCACGTTGGAGCCCGGCCTGGACTGGCCGTGCTGGCGGATGGAGAGCATGCGCTCGGCAAGCTGGGGATCCGAGGTGACGGCCATGCCCCCCTCGCCGGTGGGAAGGACCTTGGTGGCGAAAAAAGAGAAGGCCGCAGCGTCCCCCAGGGTACCGGCCATGGCGCCCCCCGCCTCGGAGCCGTGGGCGTGGGCCGCGTCCTCTATGAGCATGGCCCCGGCGTCCGCGGCCGTCCGCTTTATCCTTTCCCAGTCCGCGGCCATGAAGCCGCCCAGGTGCACCAGGATCACGGCCCGCGTGTCGGGGCGGATCTTACGCTCCAGATCCGCCGGATCCATCTGAAGGGTCCGGGGGTCGCAGTCGACCAGGACTATCCTGGCCCCGGCCGCGATCGGGGCGAAGGCCGTAGCCATGAAGGTGGCCGCCGGCACGCACACGGACGCCCCGGAAAAGTCCCTCGCGCGGCAAATGAGCTCCAAGGCCTGCGTGCCGCTCCCGGCCCCCACGGCGAAGGGGAGCCCCAGCCAGTCGGCGAAGCCGGCCTCGAAGGCGGCGCTGTTCGGGCCCATGGCGATGTAGCCCGACCTGAGGACGTCCTTGAACCTCCCGGCCAGCCTCTCGATGTCCTCCTCCGAGAAAGGTATTTTAACCGGCGGAATCAACATGCGCAGATATTAACCCCAATCGGGGCCATTCTCAAGAGTCCGGCGAATCGGCGAATCTGCGTCACCTCACCTCACCTCACCTCG
>JAIRZX010000103.1 GCA_031267005.1 Deltaproteobacteria bacterium | reverse complement strand
TACGTCGCCTCCCGTTTCTCCAAGGCCGAGCTGAGGCCGCCCGACAGCCCCGGCGCCGTGCTGTTCACCTCCGGCTCCGAGGGCTCGCCCAAGGGGGTGGTGCTGAGCCACGGGGCGCTCCTGGCCAACATCCGCCAGGCGCTGTGCGCCATAGAGCTCAACGAGGACGACCTGCTGTTCAACCCCATGCCGGCCTTCCACGCCTTCGGGCTCAACATCGGCGTCCTCCTGCCCCTCCTGTCCGGCATCAGGTCCTTCAACTACCCCTCCCCGCTCCACGTCCAGGCCATCCCCGAGCTCGTCTACGACACCAGGGCCACGGTGGTCGTGGGTTCCGACTCCTTCGCCAGGCTCTGGGGGGAGGCGGCGCACCCCTACGACTTCTCCTCGGTGAGGTTCCTCGTCCTGGGCGCCGAGAAGGTCCTCCAGTCCACACGGGAGCTCTTCTCCAGGAAGCTCTCGGTGAGGCTCTTCGAGGGCTACGGCGTCACCGAGTGCGCCCCGGTGGTCTCCGTGGGCTCGCGGATGCGCGTGAAGGACGGCTCCGTGGGGGCGCCCCTGCCCGGCGTCCGCTGGCGGCTCGACCCGGTGCCCGGCGTGAAGGAGGGCGGCCTCCTGATGCTCAAGGGCCCCAACGTCATGACGGGCTACCTGACCGAGGGCGAGCCCGGGGTCGTCCGCCGCCCGCCCGGCGGCTGGCACGACACCGGCGACATCGCCGAGGTGGATTCCGAGGGCTTCCTGTGGATCAAGGGCCGCCTGAAGCGCTTCGCGAAGCTCTCCGGGGAGATGATACCTCTCGCCGGCGTCGAGGCCGCCGCCGAGAAGGCCTTCCCGGACGCGGTCCTGGCCGTCGTCTCCGTCCAGGACGCGAGGAGCGGCGAGAGGCTGGTCCTCGCCGCCCAGGGCCGGGACCTGGACCGCGCCGCCTTGAAGGCCGCCGTGCGGGAGGCCGGCTACCCGGATCTGGCCTGCCCCAGGACGGTCTTGAACGTCCCGGAGATCCCCATGGCCCCCACCGGCAAGGTGGACATCCCCAGGCTCACCAGGGAGGTGGAGGAGATCTTGGCGGCGCTTCCCGGCGGGGCCCGTGCCTGAGGGCAGCCGGCCCGCCCGCCGCAAGCGCGTCCAGCCAGGGGCCGGCCCGCCCGCCGCAAGCGCGTCCCGCCAGGGGCCGGGCCGCCCGGCTCTTATCCCAACTCCTGCGGCTGGACTGCGGTAGTCGCGGGTTCAAGCGTGGCCGTCCAAAACCTGGTGGCTTTTCGGCGCGGCCGGAGCCCGCGGCCGGAGAGGGCTTCCCCCGGCCTTCCCCGCTAGGCGCTAACCCGCCATGGTGTCTGCGGGGAACGCGGCACGGCGTCCCGGGGAACGCGGCTGTGCGTCCCGGGGAACGCGCGGCTGGGTGCCGGAGGGACTTCCCATGGCTTGGAGAGTTCCCTGAAGACGGCCTGAAGGCGTGTTTTCCGGCAAAGCGCCTTGCGGAACGGTCTTTATAATAGAGGGGGAGATCAAATTAGACTGCTGCGGATTCGCGGCGGACCCTTTTCAGGAAAGGGGCGGCCGCGGCCGGCCCGGAAACTCCCCGGAAGGCCCGGAAACTCCCCGGAAGGCTTCGGACGGACACTTGAGGATTTTCCAGCCGGGTTTTCCCGGTTACCCCTGATTCGTCGATTTTTTACGGGGCGGCGAGTTCGCAGGCGAGCATTCCGACAGGCGATAACGCTTCGCCAGGACGTTACCCGGTACTGTTCCAAGGTGCGGGAGACGGCTTTACCGGAAAATGTAATTAGCGGCGGCGTAGCGGATCCCCGTCGGTAACCCCTTCCGGATTTAGCTGGATCAGCGAGTAGGCTGCCGCCCACCCCACTGCCGCCGCCGCTTTGCGGGAACGAGAGCGCGGAGCCCCTAATCCAAACGAAAAGAACCCGTGCCTGATTGAAAGACCAGCGGGGCGCCTTCCCTTCAGGCCCCCGCACACGAGGAGACCCCATGAGGATCGCGTTGTCAGCCCTTTCAGCCCTGCTGATCCTGTTTTGCATGTCCCAGGCGGCTTCGGCCCAGACAGCCGGAAGCGAAGCCCCTCCCTCCGGTGCCCCCTCCGCCGCAGCCCCGGCGGGCGAGGGCGCCCCGCCCGAAGCCGCCGCCCCTCCCGCGGACCCGGCCGAAGCCGCCGCGGCCGATGGCGGCCCTTCCAAACCGGTTCCCCCGGCGGCCGCGCCGCCAGCCGTGACCCCTTCCGCCAAGGCGCTCGCTGCCGGGGTTAACGGTTTCGGGTGGGAGCTCTACCGCTCCCTGGCGGCGGAAGGCGGGAACGTTTTCCTTTCCCCGCTGTCTGCGGCCGAGGCGCTGGCCATGGTCCACGCCGGGGCGGGCGGCGCCACCAAGGACGAGCTGGGGAAGGCGCTTGAGTTCCCCTTCGAGGGGGGCGAGCTCGCCGCCGCCTGGGGGGAGCTCAGGGCCGCCTTGAAAGAGGCCGGGGGCGAGGGGGGGGCCCTCTTCGCGCTGGCCGACTCCCTGTGGCCGGACAGCGGCGCGAAGCTAAAAAAGGCATACCTGGACGCGCTGTCGGCCTCCTTCGGGCCGGCGGTCTTCCCGGTCGACTACGTCAAGGACGCCGAAGGGGCCAGGGCGGCGATAAACGACTGGACCCTGGACGTCACGAACGGACGGATAAGCGATCTCGTGGCCTCTCCGCTTCCGGCGAGCACGGTCCTGGTGCTGGTGAACGCCGTCTACTTCAAGGGCCGGTGGAGCGAGGCCTTCGATCCGGCCATGACCGCCGAAGGCGACTTCAAGGCAGCGGGCGGCAAGGTCGCGAAGGCCATGTTCATGGGCAGGAACGACCGCTTCCGTTACCTGGAAGACGATCTTGGCCAGGTTCTGGAGATGCCGTATTTGGGCGGCAGGCTCTCGATGGCGGTCCTCCTCCCGAAGGAGGGCGAAGGCGAGCTGGCGAAGCTCGAGAAAGGCACGACCGGCGAGGGGCTGTCCAAGCGCCTCGAGGCCCTGGCGGCTCAGAGCGTGAACGTTAAGTTCCCGCGGTTCAAGTTCTCCTGGGGCTCGAAGTCCCTGAAAGACGCCCTGGGGGCCTTGGGGGTGAAGGCCGCCTTCGGCGGCGGGGCCGACTTCTCCGGCATGTCGGAGAAGGGCAAGTTCAAGGTATCCGACGTGCTCCACAAGGCCTTCGTCGAGGTAAACGAGGAAGGGACCGAAGCCGCGGCGGCTACCGCCGTCGGCATGATGGCCACCTCGATGCCCATCAGGCCCACGGAGTTCGTAGCCGACAGGCCTTTCCTGTTTCTCATAAGGGACAACGCGTCGGGGGCCGTGATTTTCCTGGGGCGGCTCTCCGACCCGTCGTAGCGGGGCGGCTCAGCCGCCTGGCCGCTCCCCCCCCGCCTGGCCGCTTGGGCGGGGGCGCGGCCTCGCCAAGCCGGCGCGAAGCTGCGGGAAAGGGTCCCGTAACCCCGGACGCGCAGGCTTTCGGCCCGGACGCGTAATCTGCAAGTCAGGAACCGTAAGTTGCAGGCCCGGATGCCAAAGCTGCAAGCCCGGATCCGCAAGCTGCAGGCCTGGACGCCTAATGTGCAAGCCCGGACGCGCAAAAAAGTACGGGCTCCCGCCTCGAGCGCCCGGCCAGCGCCGTCGGAAAGCGGCTCTGGCCGGGACTCCCTGACGTGTCTCGGGCCTTGCTTCCCTGACGGGATTCTGTCCGCAGGAAGGAGAATTCACGTGAGACACATGATCGTCATCCTCGGGGCTGCGCTTTTGCTTGCCGGCATGCCCTCCTTGGCGGAAGCCCAGCGGTCCGGCGAGCCCTCAGCCGCGCCTTCGCCCGGGGCGGCCGACGCCGCCGCGGGCGCCTCGGCCTTCGGTCTGGACGTGTATCGTTCGCTCGCCCCGAGGGACGGGAATCTGTTCATTTCCCCCGTTTCGGCGGCAGACGTGCTCGCCATGGCTTACGCGGGCGCGGCAGGGGACACGGCCGCGGCCTTCGAGGGGACGCTCAAGATTCCCCTCAAAGGCGAGAAGCTTTTGAGCGGCTGGAGCGATTTGAGGCGATCACTGGCCGCTGCCGCCGGGGAGGGCGCTGAACTCTCTCTGGCCGGGTCGCTGTGGCCGGACTCCTCGGCCAAGCTCAAGCCCGCGTTCCTGCGGTCGGCGGAGAGGAGTTTCGACTCCGCCGTCATTCCCCAGGAATTCGCGAAGGGGGGGGAAGCGCCGCGGCTCGCCATCAACGAATGGGCCGAGCGGGAGACCAAGGGCAGGGTGAAGGACCTCATAACCGCGCCCTTGCCCACGGACACCCGGCTGGTCTTGGCCGCGGCCGTGTACTTCAAGGGGGAGTGGAAGGAAAGCTTCGACAGGGCGGAGACCAAGCCGGGGAGCTTCCGGGCCCCTTCCAAGAGGGTCAAGGCCGACTTCATGCGCCGCACGGGGCCGTTCGGCTACCTGGAAGATGGTCTGGGGCAGGTCCTGGAGATCCCCTACCGGGGGAAAAGGCTCTCGATGTTCGTGCTCTTGCCCAAGCCGGGCAAAGGCGGCATGGCGGCTTTGGAGGCGTCCCTTGCCGGGGAGCTCCTAGGCCCGCGCCTGGACGGGGCCGCCGTGCTGAGGGTGGACGCGAGCCTGCCGAGGTTCTCCTTCAGCTGGGGAACGGAGTCGCTGCGGGAGGTTTTGGCGGGGCTGGGACTTTCCCGGGCCTTCGGGGGCGAGGCTGACTTCTCCGGCATGACCGGGGACAGGTCCGTGAAGATCTCGGACGTGCTCCACCGGGCCTTCGTGGACGTTACGGAGGAGGGTACCGAAGCCGCCGCGGCTTCGGCGGCAGTCGTTACCCGGGCGTTGCCGCCTTCCCGCCCGAAGGCCTTCAAGGCGGACAGGCCCTTCGTGTTCCTTATAATGGACCGCGACACCGGCGCGATCCTTTTCTTGGGGAGGCTGGACGATCCGTCAGCCCCGTAGCGGAGCGCGGTTTGGTCGCGGCTCCGGCGCGGCGGCGGTGCGGCTATATTAACGCCGGGGAGCGGATTCCTTTGGGCCGGGGGGCGGATTCCTTT
>JAIRZX010000006.1 GCA_031267005.1 Deltaproteobacteria bacterium | reverse complement strand
TGGAGCTTGGAGCTTGGAGCGTGGAGCTTGGAGTGGAGCTTGGGATCCCGGCGGCTAGTCCCTGGGAACCGCCATCATGCGCTCTACTGCGCGGAGGGCGGGAGCGCGGATCTCCTCGGGGACCTTGATTACCGGGGTCAGGGTCTCCAGGGCGTCCAAGACGTTCTCCAGGGTAACCTTCTTCATGTTGGGGCAGACCATGGGCGTCTCGGGGGTGAGGAAGACCTTGTCCGGGCGCTTTTTCCTCAAGGGGTAAATTACGCCCTCCTCGGTCAGGATCAGGCACTCCTTCCTGTCGCTCTCCAGGCACGCCTTGATGATGCCGCTGGTTGAGCCGACCACGTGGGCCTCGGCCAGGATCTTGGGCTGGCACTCGGGGTGGGCCAGGACCAGCGCGTCGGGGTGCTCGCGCTTTATCTTCTGGACCTCCGCCAGGTTCACGCGGTGGTGGGTGGGGCAGAAGCCCGGCCACAGGAGGATCTCCTTGTCCGGGACGAGGGTTTGCGTGCGCATCGCCAGGTTCCGGTCGGGGGTCATGAGGATCCTGTCCCCGGGGAGGGACCGCATGACCGCGGTGACGTTCGCCGAGGTGCAGCAGATGTCCGAGTGGGCCTTAACAGCGGCGGACGAATTCACGTAGGTCAGGACCGGCACCCCGGGAAGCTCCGCCTTCCTCTTTACGAGAGCCTCCGGGGTGATCATGTCGGCCATGGGGCAGCCGGCGTCGATGTTGGCCAAAAGCACCGTCTTGTCCGGGCACAGGATGCTCGCGGTCTCGGCCATGAAATGCACCCCGCAGAAGACCACGACGGAGCGGGGGCTCCTCTGGGCCTCCTGGGAGAGCCCCAGGCTGTCCCCCACGAAGTCGGCCACGTCGTGGACGTCCGGGACGCAGTAATAGTGAGAGATTATGACGGCGTCCCGCCGCTCGGCGAGTTCCCGGATCCTCCCTTTCAGGGCGGCCGCGCCGCGGCCCTCCCCGTTCCCGCTGCCCTCAGCCATTTAGAAGCCTCCCTCCCGGCCGCCGTCGGGATCCTCCCGGACGACCTTCGTGCCTTTCGGCGCCTCGAACCGGAAAAAGCCGGTCGGCAGCGACGGGTTGGTCTCCGGGGACTCCAGATAGAAGTCAGTCCTCTCCCCCGTGCCGGAGGTGAGCCTGAAACCCTCCAAGACCGCGTCGGCCCCGCACCAGACGGTTATCGTGTTCCCCGGATCCGCCGCCTCGTCCTTCGGGGTCATCACGAACCCCGTAGCCCCCGGGCGGGCGGGATCCTCCTGGGCGGCGGTTACCGTGAAATGCCTTTTCAACTCGTCGGCCCCGTCGAAGAAGGCCGTAAGCGGCCTGAAGCCCTCCGCCAGATCGACCCCCTCGTAGACCCTGACCGTCTTCTCGGAGGGCAGGTACCACCAGGCCGTGGCCCCGTCCGTCACCAGCTCCTCTTCGGCGGGCTTGTCCTGAACGAGCCTCAGGCCCAAGGGTTTCTCCCAGTACAGGACCCCTTCGGCGGTCTGCACCGCCTGGCTCTTGAAGACCGGATCGGTGGCGGGCGTCGAGGTGGCGCGCTTGTAGGCGGCCTTGAAGGCCGTAAGCCCCTTGTAGCGGGCCGCGAATTTCCCCAGGAGCTCCTCCTGGGCCCGCTTTGACGGGGCCGCGTCCAAGGGGGCGGCGGAAGCCGCGAGGACGGCCAAGGCGGCGAAGGCCAAAGCGAGGCGCCCGGCAAGGCCGTTCGGGGACGTTGGCTTGGTCATAGGCTCGGGTCCTGGCCCGGGCCCGGAAGGGCCGGGACCGGGAGGGGCAAGGGAGGGAAAGGCTTCGGGGGGCTTGGCTGCCTACGGTCCGAACGGCTCGACAGGAGCGGCGGAAAAGGGCTTGGGGAGGGCCGGGGGCGCTCCTTAATCCATGGCGAGGGCCCCGGTTACGGGCTTGCCGGGGCTGCGGGGCCGGTCGGAAGGCGGAGCGGGGGCAAGGCCCAGATGCCCTGCCCGGGCCAAGCCCGATGCCAGGCCCGGGCCAAGCCCTTTGCCCGGCCCGATCTTAATCCCCGGCCGGGAGCCGGCCCGTAGACGAGCGCCCGGATGCGCCTAAAACTGCTCGAGCTTCCACCCGGCCGCCGCGAACAGCGACGGAATGCCCCGGGGGCCCACCAGGTGCCCGCTTCCGATTACCGCGAAGACGGGCTTGGATGAGGATTCCAGCAACGGCTGGAGCCTCTCGAACATGGTCCTGTTGCGGTTGAAGATGACCTTGTCAAGCAGGGGGGCCAGCTCGGGCCACTGCCTGTAGGTGGCGAAAAACGCCTCCTCGAAACGCCCTGCGTCGCCGTTCTTCCAGCTGTCCACCATCTCGTCCATGAACCGCTCCAGGTCCTTGAGCTCCAAGAGGGAGGCCTTGAGGAACAAAAGCGACTCGGACTCGGGCATGTCCGCGAAAATGCCCAGCTGCTCCGACGGGGACTCCAGTTCCACGAACTCCATGCCCCGCTCCCGGGCCATGGCAAGGAAATGGCGGTCCACGCCCTCCTTGATGAGGTAGCCGTTCTTCTCCAGGAGCGCAACGCTCAAGGTCACCGCCGCGAGCCAGGGCTTCATGGTCGCGTCCGCGCCCCCGGGAAGGAACTCGAGGAAGGGCCCCATCATGGCGGACACCTCCGGGTCCAGGTGCTCCGCGAGCGTCTCGCCGTCCTGGTAGAAGCCCTTGGAAGTCAGTATGTTCAGGGTTTCGCCCAGGTCTTCCGAACCGGGGTCGAGCTCCAGCACCAGGGTGCCCGCCCGATCGAAGGCTTTGTACAGTACGTCCTTCAAGGGGTAAAAGGATGTCCTCGCCATATGGAGGGAGCCCAGGAGGTAGAGTTCCCGCCCTTCCGGCGAGGTGGCCCTCCACATGAGGGCCTCGTGGCGCCCCCCCTCCAGGGCCGGTTCCGGCATCGCTTCGGCCGGCTGGCCGAAGGCCGGGAAAGGGGACGCGGCCGCCGACAGGAGAGCCGCCGCCATGAGGGCCAAGGCCGCGGCCAACGCCGCGCGGCCCCTCAGCCACGCAAACGACGCCGGAACCGTTCCGGCCTTCGCGGTATTTAAACCTCCACAGTTGACGGGCATCTGGCCTCCCTGGCCTTGGCGGCTGGCTCCCGGGGGGCGCAGTCCGGGCCCCTCCCGGAACGCGGGCCCCCGCCCTCGGAAGCGCGGCCTCCCGGGCTGAAATGTGACCGGACTGTAGCATATTTTGAAGCCCGGGCGCAATTTGCGCCCGACGGGGACAGGCCTCCGCCGCTGAGCTGGAGCGCCAGGAAACGCGGCCCGTCCCGCCTTAGAGCTTGTCTTGGTGGCGCCGCCCCGCTGCCTTCCCTTCCCGCCCTTCGCGGCCGGCTCCCCCTTCCGCCCCCTGCCGCCGGAACTCCCGTCCACCCGCCCCCTCCGCCTCCCCTTGCCCGCGCGGGACTCCGCCTCCCGGCCGGACTGACCCCGGTTACACGCTGCCCCCCGCCTGTGCTAGAATCGGCCCCGCGCTTCATAAACGCCCTTACGCAGGGGCCTTCGACGCCCCGCCCAGCACGCGCGGGCGGGCGGAAACGGACCGACGGGACAGATTCATGCGAGTCGACGACTACAAGAACGCCATAGCCATATCGGTCAAGGAACTCTCTGGACTGGACCCTGCCGACGTGGCCCGCGCCGCAGGCGCGGAGATGCACCCGGACCACATGGACCTCCAGTACGTCTTCAACAAGGTGAGGGTCTCCCTCCCGGGCTGGGAAGCGGGCTGGGCCCCTCCCCGGGACGCTGACGAGCTTTCCCTGACCGACCAGGTGCTGGTCTTCCACTACCTCCTGGGCGCCAAGGACGCGGCCCTGACCGGCGAGCTCGCTGCCTACCGGGAAATACCCGGCGGCGCCTTCTACTTCGACGCCTTCAGGCGGCGCGCCGAAATACCCCTCGCCCAGGTCTTCGGGTCCAGGCCGGGGATCCTCTCCAAGGCGTCGGAGATCTCCGGGGGCGAACTCCGGAAGGGCTACGGGGACGAGGCGGCCCTCTTCAGGGTCTTCCCCCACGTGGAGATCCTGGTCATGGTCTACCACGCCGACGAGGAGTTCGAGGCCAGGGGCCAGGTGCTCTTCGACCGCTCCGCCGGGAAATGCCTCAGCCCCGAGGACATCGCCTGGCTGGGGTCCGGGCTCGTCTACCGCTTGATGGGCGCCGCCAAGGGCCTTTAAGGCCCGGCCCCTGCCCCGCCGGGGGACGGCCGTTCAGCCCGGCGGGGACTGCCCCTCCCGCAGG
This sequence comes from Deltaproteobacteria bacterium, assembly GCA_031267005.1. Lineage (GTDB taxonomy): Bacteria > Desulfobacterota > Desulfarculia > Adiutricales > Adiutricaceae > JAIRZX01. Next base: position 1,639 of record JAIRZX010000006.1, on the reverse strand, counting down.
CCTTCGACGCTCACCTCCCGCCCAGGTTCCCGGCGCCCGCGAAACCGTCGGCCCGCCTTTCGGGGGGCCGCAGCTCCCGGGGCCGGGCGGTTTTCCTCCCCGGCAACGGGCCTCGTCCTTCCGCCGCCCCAAAGGGCCGCCTCTCCCGCTGCCGTTCGCCGCCTCCGCTCCTGACCTTTCCCAGAGGTTCCTTCCGGACTCTTTCAGGACCCTTTCCAGGTTCCTTCCGGACTCTTTCCGGACCTTTATCCAGGCTCTTTTCGGACTCTTTCCGGACCCTTTCCGGGCTTTTTTCGGATCTTTTCCGGATCATCCGGCCGCTTAAAAAGACTTCGGCGGCCCCGCTCCGAGGCCGTTTCCCCCCCGCCTGGCCCTTCACCGGGCTTTCGCGGGCAGCCGCGCCCTTGACCAGGCGCTCCCTAGTCGTTACTTTGTTTTTCTGGCGGTCGCGGAACGACGGCGCGCCGCCTCCCGAAAGGAGCATGGAACCCGTGAAGATCGCCATATCCGGCAAGGGCGGCGTAGGCAAGACAACGCTCTCCTCCGCGCTAGCCTACGTATTCAAGGAACACGGGAACAAGGTCCTGGCCATCGACGCCGACCCCGACGCCAACCTCGCCGGGGCTTTGGGCTTCAAGGACCTGGGCGGGCTCGTGCCCATCTCCGAGATGAAGGAGCTCGTGGCCGAGCGCACGGGTTCCGAGCCGGGGAGCTACGGGACCTTCTTCAGCTTCAACCCCAAGGTGGACGATCTTCCCGACACCCTGGCCAAGGAGGTCAACGGCATAAGGTTCATGACCCTGGGAGGCGTGAAGAAGGGCGGCGGCGGCTGCATCTGCCCCGAGTCGGTGATGCTCAAGAGCATCGTCATGAACCTGGTGCTGGCCCGGGACGAGGTGGTGATCCTCGACATGGAGGCCGGGCTGGAGCATCTGGGCCGCGCTGTGGCCACCGGCGTGGACGCGCTCATAGTCGTCTGCGAGCCCGGCCAGAGATCCCTGGAGACCGCCAGGGTCATCAAGAAACTCGGGGGCGATCTCAAAATCCGCCGGGTCTGCGTGGTCGGGAACAAGACGAGGGGACCCTCCGACGAGGAGTTCATAGCCGAAAACGCGGGCGGCCTGGAGGTCCTGGGCTTTATCCCCTTCGCTGAATCCATAATAGACGCCGACCGCAAAGGGGCCGCCGTATACGAAAACTCGCCGGAGGCCGTAGCGGCCGCCCGCTCCGTCTACGCCAAACTCTTGAAGGAATAGGCCGTAAAGGTCCAGGAAAGCCGGGAAGAGGCTCCGGAAGCGAAAGGGTGTTATTTTGACGCGCCTTGCCCCTTCCTTCCGTCTTCCCGGCCCCGCCGCCCCCGCCCGGCGCGGCCTCGCTCGTTCGGGGCCCCGGGCGGGGGCGGCTTTTTCCCTAATCCCGTCGAACCGCGCGGCAGCTTTGAGCTTCCGCGGCTTTTCGCGCAGGAACGCAATCAGCTAAAACCACCCCTCAGATCCGACGCGCCCGGACGCGCCCGGGGCCGTCACGCGGCGCGCCTCCCCCGGGGGGGCCCGCGGCGCTTAACTCTTCCCGCGGCCGAACGGCCCGAACAGTCAAGCCCGGAAGCCGCAGGGAGGGCCGGGGGGCCTGCGGCCTGATG
>JAIRZX010000607.1 GCA_031267005.1 Deltaproteobacteria bacterium | reverse complement strand
CGGTACCGAACGGATTCGGTGCGGGTTCCGAACGGATTCCTCGCGGGCGCGGGCCTCGGGGGGGGGGAGGCGGCGGGGCCCGCCTCAGACTATAAGCATGGCGTCCCCGTAGCTGAAGAACCTGAAGCGCTCGCGGACGGCGGTCTCGTAGGCGCGTTTGAGGTTGTCCAGCCCCGCGAAGGCGGAAGCGAGCATCATGAGGCTGGAGCCTGGCAGGTGGAAGTTCGTGAGGAGCGCGTCGGCGGCCCTGAAGCGGAAGCCCGGGCGGATGAAGATGTCGGTCATGCCGCTTTTGGGTTCCACCCGGCCCGAGAGGGCCGCCCACTCCAGCGCCCTCAGGGTCGTGGTGCCGACAGAAACGACCTGAGTCCCCGCGGCCTTCGCGGCGTTCAGCTTGGCGGCGGCGTCCGCCCCCACCTCCGCGAACTCCTGATGGAGCGTCCCGGACTCGATGTTGCGCTGCGAAAGCGGCAGGAAGGTGCCCGCCCCCACCCGGAGATGGACGCGGACATCTTCGTGGCCCGCTTCCCGGAGCCTTTCCAGGTGCTCGCTGGTGAAGTGGAGGCCGGCGGTCGGCGCGGCCACCGCCCCCGGCCTCCGGGCGTATACCGTCTGGTAGCGCGTGAGGTCCTCGCGCGCGTCTGGGCGTTTGATGTAGGGGGGCAGCGGCGCGCGCCCGAGGGAGTCGAGTATCCTGGGCGGGGGCCCGCGGAAGTCGAAGCGCAGGAGGCGGTGCCCGGCGGCGTTTATGTCCAGGATCTTCGCTTCCAGCTCCAGACCGTCGGCCTCGAAGACGAGATCGGCGCCGATCCTGAGGCGCTTGCCCGGAGAACCGAGGCACCAGAGCTCGTAGAAGCCCGCCCTTTCCGACTCGGCGGGCGGGTTCAATATCAGTATCTCGAGAGCCCCGGTGAAACCCCTGTTGCGGCCCACGAGTTTCGCCGGGGTCACCTTGGCGTCGTTGAAAGCCATGAGCGCCCCCGGAGGAAGGTAGCCGTCCAGGGACGCGAAAACGGACAGCTCGGTCTCCCCGGTCTCCCTGGAGAGAACCAGGAGGCGCGACGCGCCGCGCGTCAGGGGCGGCTCCTGGGCGATTAGCTCGCGGGGGAGATCGAAAAAAAAGTCCTCTAAACCTAATGTTTTAGGGTTGCCTCTCAAGAACCCTCCCTCCGGGGCCCGCAACCCGGTGGGCGCCGCGGGCCGGCACTGGCCTGACCCGATTATAGGGAAATCCGCCGGATTTAAAAAGGGACGCGGCGTACCGCTCGTTAGGCGCCCCCAGTCCCGGCGGCAGTCGGAAATCCATGCCTGGCAAGGCGCTCCGTACAATTCGGGGAAAGTCATCTAGAGATCTATACCCTAAAATTTTCCGCGCTGGCTTACCGGGAAAGGTCCGGCACAGCTCTGCGGCACAGCTCTAACGTCGGACGGCACAGCTCTGCGGCACAGCTCTAGCGCCGGATCTGACCTCAGCGCGGAATACAGTTTCAGTTATCCTGCCTTCCGGTGAAAACAGCCCTGGCCGATAAAGGATGCCCTTTGAACTGGAACGGGCACCCTTTATGGGGAATCTGCGGGATCACATAATTTCCACCCGCTAACGGACGACCGGACGGTTACCAAGCAACGGCGCGGCTCTCAGACGGGCACGGTTCGCAAGAGAAGACGCGGCCGGATCTGCAATCGGAATATTTACGATATTTCACGAGGAAGACGAAAATGACGATTCTGGTATATACGGATCGCGCCGAGGGCACAGAGTCAGAACAGCGTAACGAGCCTGTCAGTTAACTCCACAGTCCCTTCGGGACTGCGCGTTTAAGCCGACTTCACATCGTAAGTAATCCTGGAGTAAGTTATAAACGAGATAATTCAAACAGTTGCCAGCCATGGGCCAAAATTCGCGGCCGAAGCCGCTACGTCACCCGAATCCGAGTAACAATCCAAATCCGAGTCCGAGTCCGAGTCATAATCCGAATCCTAATCAGAGTCAACCGCAACCCGGTTTTCCTCACCTATTGCGCTGGCCCAGACTTCACCGAAGTTCGAGTGCCGGGCTGTCAGCCCGGCGGTGATGTCGCGACGCGAGAAAGTCTCCACGGCGCGTCGCGTCGGTAAAGAGGGAGTATACCGCCAGGCCGCGCAGACTAAGGATATTCCACCGTCACTCTATGCGACTTCCTTCGTTCTCATGACAATTTGGGCGGAGGCAGCAACTTTATTTTACAGGAACGGCCTAGAAAGGAAATCACGCCTTTCGGAAAATTTTTCTTGAGCTATGAGTATGTAATTATCCATAAAATTTGATGCCACCCATAAACTAATATAAAATTATTACCTGCGAAAATATAAATCATCTTTGTTGCCGGCATTACGTTTACGGCGTCTGGTTCCCCGCCTCCCCAAAACCGTCGGGAACAACAAACCTTGCAGTCAGTTCGAGATGCCATGCATTCAGCTACGGCGGATGCGCCAGAGCGGGGAGTCTGCCAGTACGGCGAATGTTACATGACTTAAACATGGCAAACATCAATCCTGAAATCTTCAGCTGGTTCGCAAAGCCGTACCCTAAAAGCAAAATCATCACGGAGAAGTCCTGATAAAAAAAATCGCGTCCGGATTTCCGTCCGGTTCAAAATGAGCGCATTTACCGGCCTTCCCGTTCCCAGGCTCTGTAGCCCTACCCTATATTCCGCAGACATCCGTAGGATTGTTCAGGCCTTAGCCATCGCTCATAAAATTGATAGCAGCCAAGACCGGCATTGCCTTGCCGGACTCAGTACCGGATAAAAATGGAAACAAATTTATATTATTATTCAATTTTCTATGAACTGTCCTAGTACGGGAAAATATTATTGCAATTCCCAATAAATATTTGGATAATATCCCAGATACTGTTAGCTGCGGGCCGAGGGCTGCCGCGAGTCTGGGCAATGTAGCAGGCCGGCCACCTGACGGCAGTCCCGGGGGGTCCGGTCCGACCGGGGCGTACGGACGCGCTTGGGCCGCGGCCGGCCCCGGGTGGCCGTCCGCCCCGGCGCGGGAGGGCAAGGAGGCAGGTGAGTTGCTCGTTGCCCGCAAGAACGTCTCCTACCACTTTACCCCGACTTGCTCAAGTTGGGCCAAACTGACGGAGGCTTTCTTCGGAAAGCTCCCACGCCAGGCCCTAAAGGCAGGTGATTTAGAATCCGTTGAAGACATGTGCCGCGCCAAAAAGGCGTGCGTGAAGGTCCACAACAAATCCGGTATTCCATAACGCTGGAAGAAGTTGATCATGAAAAGGGCCCAGCTCCGGAATACAGCTGCGAACTTCTGCGATTAGACACAAGCCCTCCTCGTCGCCATCGCGAACATCGTGCTCCCCTTCCGCCTCACCCTCGCCATCCTCGCACTAACCCTCGCCATCCTCGTCTGCTTCCGAACCCTCCCCGTCCGCGCCCCCGATCGCCGTGCACGTCACCCTGACCCGCCGGTACCTCCCGTCCTCCAATTTGAAAGCCTTCCTCCCCATCTGATATAGTGTTTCGGTTTTCCAGCTTTCCTCCTTTCTCCCGCGCCCGCCCGGAGCGCGGGTAGCAATTCCCGCGCCTCAAGACGCGGCCCAATAACGGCTTGGACATGATAACCGACGCGAACTCTGTAAGGATTGCCTACGGAAAGTCCGGAACCGGCACCCCGCTGATACTCCTGCACGGCTGCGCCGAGGACCGCCATATCTTCGACAGGATTGTCCCCGGCCTCTCGGAGCGTTTCACCGTCTACGCGGTGGACAGCCGCAACCACGGGGAGAGCGAGAAAACCTCCGACTACTCCTACTCGGCCATGGCGGAGGACCTGATGGCCTTTACCGACGCCCTCGCTCTTGCACCGGCGGACGTGGTGGGCTTCAGCGACGGGGCCATCGTCGCGCTCGTGGCCGCAATGAGGCGCCCCGTGTCCTTCCGCCGCCTCGCGCTCCTGAGCGTGAACCTCAAGCCCTCGGACCTCACACCGGAAGCCAGGGCGTTCATCCAGGGCCTTTACGACGAATCGAAGGACCCGCGGCTGGGTAACATCTTCGTGGAGCCGGACATAGAGCTCGCCGACGCGTCTAAGGTCAAGCTCCCCGCCCTCGTGGTCGGCGCCGAAAACGACGTCTTCCGGCCGGAACTCTTCCGCGAGCTCGCCGCGGCCATGCCGAACGCGGAGCTCATGATCATGCGCGGGCACGACCACCTGTCTTATGTAGTTGACAAGGACATCCTTCTCCCGGACCTCCTCCGCTTCTTCGGCTAGCCTCCGGCCCGGCGGGACCCCCGGGGCGGGGACGGCGGCGCCGGGACGTACCGCCCGGGGCAACCCCGATCCGGGCGCCCCCCCTCCTGCGCCGCGGCGGCTTCCGGCCCCGTTCCCGCGGCCCCGGCGGTTTGGCCTTCTGGCCCGTCCCGGCAACCTTGGCTCGCCTGGACTTCCCCGTCCCGCCGTCCCGAAGCCCGGCCTCCCTTCGGCCCGCTGTGCCAGCCCTCCCCCAACCCGGCCTCACTCCGACCCGCGGCGCCCGCGCCTCCTCCGACCGGAGCAAGCCACAAGTCCGGCTAACCCCGTCCCGGCCTTCACCTCACCCTCACCCTCACCCTCACCCTCACCGCACGCCGGAGTCGCCCATGCCCCAACGCCAGCACCACGAGTCCGGGGCGCCCGCCGCCTCCCCGGCCCTTGCCGCCCCGCCCCGGTCCCTCCTCCCGGCCGCGCTGTCCGCCCTGGCCCTCGCCGCCGCCCTACTCCTCCTTCCCCTTCCGGCGCTGGGCCAGGACGGGATCCGGCGCCCGTCGCGCCACGAGGAGTTCATGCGGGACGGCGGCTACAGCGCCGCCTACGGGATCTATTCCGGCCTCGCCGGGATCGCCATGCTGGCCGGCCGGGAAAACCTGGACGCGAGGGCGTTAAGCGGCATGAAGTTCCCCGATCCCGACGCAGGCATGGAGGAATGGGAAAACGCCATGAAACTCGCGAGCCTCAGGCTGGGCCGCTCCATACCACCCGATCGGATGGGCTCGCCCAGCGAGGCCATGAAGTACTTAAGGGTCTACATGATGGAGCGCCCGGCGGGGACTCCCCTGTACGGGTTCATGCGCGTCGTGGCGGTGGGCCGCGGCCCGGAGTACGGCGTCTACATATCGGTGTTCCGGGCGGGCTTCAGGGGATACCCTCCGGGCATGTGCGAGTTCGAGGGCATAGGGGGCACCCCCCGGGACGGAATTATGGAACTTTCCGCATCCGAGGGCGAAGGCGCGGTGGCGATAGAGTCCTCCGAAGGGCGGCTGACCGTGACGGAACTGGCGCCGGTCCCCTGCCAGCCGGGCACGGGCATAGGGGGAGCCACTTTCAAGACGTTCTGAGGGCCCCCCCGAAACCGGACGCCGCAGGGTGCTTCCCGACACCAGCCGGGGGGAAAGCGCGGCCTCAAACGCCGGGCCCGTCAGGCCGCCAAGACCTTTGCGCCCTTCCTTTAGGCCCGGGACGAACCTGGGCGTTTCCGGCGGCCCGGCGGGGATTTGTCCCGTCCGGGCTTGCCGTGACAGGTTCGCTTTCGCGCCGTTTTCCGGGCGCCAACCAGAGGTTCACGCCGCCTGAGGCGGCCAGCTTCCGCCAACTGGCCAAAAAACCGGCCGGGACTGAGGGCGCGGCCTCCCCCCACTGTCCACGGGCCGGGCGGACCTGGGCGAAGGGCTCGCCGTCGTAACCACCCCCGCAATCAACGCAGAACCACAGGCCGGCGAAGGACGGGCCTCCACCGCCCTCCGGCCGGTAGCAGCAGCGGCCGCCGAACTCCTCCGCCGCGAAGCCCGCCATCTCCTCCCGCCCGTGCTCCCAGACCTCACAGGGGCGGATGAGGCCCAGTTCGCTCCGTTCGCCACCGCCCCTCAGCCTGCGTCCAGGGAGCCTCTACAGTTGCGGGCGCCAGGCCCGCCAGAGCCCCGCAGACCAGAGGGGAGACAGGCCAGGGCCAGGAAAACGAGGGCAGAGCATCCCTTTTCCGGCTGGGGGGGGGACGGCTCCCGCTTTACGCCCCGCGCGAATCTCCCTTCCATCCTCCAAGCCTCCGCCGGGCCCAGCTGGGATCGCCTCAGCCAGGCGGGCCGGGCACCGGGCAGAATCCCCCGCCTTGCCCCGGAGCTGTTGAAAGGGCTCCGCAGTCCGCAAGTCCAGAGCGCCCGTGCGCGATTTCAGCTCCCCTTCAAAGGCGCACAGGGTCTCCAGGAGACCGTCCGCCCGGCAGGCCAGAAAGACGATGGCCTCCCCTATCCCCTCCGCCATGTCTCCCAGGCAGACTACGTCCTCCGCAAGGCTCGCCGCCTGTACGTCCCTCTTCCGCTCCAAAGGGTAAGGGTAAGTAATTAATGGTAAGTCCTTAATGGTAAGTCCTTAATGGTAAGGACTTAAGGGTAAGGGCTTAAGGATAAGGGCTTAAGGATAAGGGCTTAAGGATAAGGGCTTAAGGATAAGGGCTTAAGGATAAGGGCTTAAGGATAAGGGCTTAAGGATAAGGGCTTAAGGATAAGGGCGCCTGAACGGGCCCCGCTCGCCCCTCCCGACATCCTCCGCCCTTTCCCCCTTTATGCCGGCCGTGCCGTAACCCTGCTCCGGCCCGGAACCCGGGACGGACTCCCCTCCCGCCTCGCTGACGACGTCGGCCATTCCTCCATTTCCCGAACAGGGGCCCGACGCCCGCGCCCTCCCCTCACATTCCGTCCATTCCGCAGACGAAGCCGAAGAAGGGGACGGGCCCGGCCGGGAAACCCACTACCTTGGATATCGACGCCTCCACCGCCCTCTTGATCCCCGCGCCAAAACGCACGGCTACGGCCTTGAGCCAGCGCCGCGCGGACGGGAGGTCCGGGGGAGCCGCCGCCGCCTCCGCCCCGGGCGGTACCGGAGCCGCCCGTACGGCGAGCCGCGCCCTCGCCCAGCTTCGTCCCGGGCCGGGTAGCGCGCGACGACCATTTTTTGCGCGGCCGCCCCGGAACCAGCCCCTGCCGAGCCCGGAAGCTCCAACCCTGATCACGGCCTCCGTTAATTTCAACCCGGCGGCGTTCCCGTCGTACCGGATGTTGGCCGTGACACCGGCCCTTTCGGCGGCCATGATGTCCATGAAGTCTGGAAGGGCGATCTTCCTCCCCTCCAACGCCTTCGAAATCGCGGCCCTGAGTTCCTCTTTCAAGTCGGTCCCCGCCATAACGGCGGCGCCCGGCGGCGGGGCGTTTGCGCCCTGGCGCCGCCCGGCGCGTCCGGACCCACCTTGGCGAAGCCGTCCAGCCAGATCGCTTTAACGGAGCGGGGCGTGGAGCGTACGCATGTCTGGGGCCCAACCCGGGCGCAGTTTCAGGCTTCCGCCCGTCCGGGCGTCGCCTCGGACGGCGCGTCCGCTCTTAAACCCGACGGTGCCCTTTTCCGGGACGCGCGCGCCTGACCAAACCTGGTTGGCCTCGCCGTTCGAACTATGGTAGAATTATATATTCGACGGGAGGGTTCATGGCTGCCGACTCATACGGGCACGAACGCGACGGGGCGCATGACGCGGCGGTGCTTCAGGCCAATTAAACGCCCTGCCTCCGGGAGAGCGAGCATGGAACAGAAAACGCTAATTATCGCCGATTCGACCTTTAAGGAAATCATTCTCGGAAACCAGCTTTACGCCGACAAGACAAAATACATCCACGACATGCTGAATCGCTTCAAATGCTGTTTCCTGTCAAGGCCCAGGCGCTTCGGCAAGACGCTTTTGCTCAACACCATATCCGAGCTGTTCCAAGGCGACCGGGAACTCTTCAAGGACCTGTGGATCGGCGCCCAAAGCGGCTACGGCTTCCCGCGGCACCCTGTCCTGAAGTTCAACATGGCCTACGCCAAGATAACCACTCCTGACGACCTTTCAGGCAAGATCGAGAGAGATTTGAAGGAAATGGGCGCCGATCACGGCGTGGAAATAAACAGGGATTCTTACGACGAAATTCTGGGGCAGCTTTTGAAAGGCCTCGCAAAAAAGCACGGCGCCGGCGCCGTCATCCTGGTGGACGAGTACGACGCTCCGGTGACCGATCATATTTCTGACGGGAATCTCGCTTTGGCTTGCCGGAATGTCCTGCATGGTTTTTACAGGTCCATAAAAACGAACATTGAACACGTCCGCTTCGCCTTCGTCACGGGAATTACCAGGTTCGCCATGACTTCCCTCGACTCCGGAGCCAACAACTTCAAAGACATCTCGATTGACGAAAGATACGCGGGAATATGCGGTTTCACCCGCCGCGAGATAGACGCCCTTTTCGAAGACAGGTTCGAGGCTACGCTCGAGACCCTGAAAGCCAGAGGGAACATTCCGCCGAGCGCGGGCGTTGACGATCTTAAAGCCCAAATACTGCTATGGTACGACGGCTACAACTGGCTCGGAAACGAACGCGTGTTTAACCCGTACTCCATACTCAATTTTTTTGAC